>NZ_JBBDQW010000015.1:0-9914 GCF_040905785.1 Tistlia sp. | reverse complement strand
ACCCTCCAAAAGGTCCCCAATGCCGGACAGAATGCGTCCACCATGTCTCCGGACATCTGTCCACCATGTCTGGCGGCTGCACACCTGTCGAACCACGAAGCGAAGGGGTGACGCCGGGCTCTTGCGGAGCGAACGGCAGCGCCGGAGCCGGAGCCGGCGTTCCGCCGGTCCGCTTCTGGTTCGACAGGCTCACCATGAAGCGGGCAAGACGAAACGGTGCGGCTGGCAGGATGCGGCCCCGACTTGACGCTGCCGCCGCGGAAGGGCGACAAGCAGCACGGTTTACAGGGATAGGAAACCAATGAGCGGACCCCTCCAAGGCCTGCGCGTGCTCGACATGACGCGCATCCTGGCCGGCCCGACCTGCACCCAGCTGCTCGGCGACCTGGGCGCCGACGTCGTCAAGATCGAGCGCCCCGGCGAGGGCGACGACACCCGGCGCTGGGGGCCGCCCTACGTCAGGAACGCAGACGGCAGCGACAGCGACGCCAGCGCCTACTTCCTGTCCTCCAACCGCAACAAGCGCTCGCTCTCCATCGACATGGCCCACCCCGAGGGCCAGGCGCTGATCCGCCGGCTCGCCGAGACCGCCGACTTCGCCGTCGAGAACTTCAAGGTCGGGGGCCTCGCGAAGTTCGGCCTCGACTATTTCGGCCTGAAGCAGGTCAAGCCGGACCTGATCTACTGCTCGATCACCGGCTTCGGCCAGGACGGGCCCTACGCGCCGCGCGCCGGCTACGACTACCTGGCGCAGGGCATGGGTGGCATGATGAGCCTGACCGGCGAGGCCGACGGCAAGCCGATGAAGATCGGCGTCGGCATCGCCGACGTGATGTGCGGCATGTACGCCAGCGTCGCGCTGCTCGCCGCCCTGCACCACCGCGAGCGGACCGGCCAGGGCCAGTACATCGACCTGGCGCTGCTCGACACCCAGGTCGCCTGGCTGATCAACGAGGGCCTGAACTACCTGACGAGCGGCGTGGTGCCGCACCGGCGCGGCACCGAGCACGCCAACATCGTGCCCTACAACGTGCTGCCGGCCGCCGACGGCCACTTCATCCTGGCGGTCGGCAACGACCGGCAGTTCCAGCGCTTCGCCCAGTTCGCCGGCGCGCCCGAGCTGGCCAGCGACCTGCGCTTCCTCACTAACTCCCTGCGCGTCGCCAACCGCGAGGCCATCTACGAGATCCTGCCGAAGCTGACCGTGACCAAGACGCTCGACCAGTGGATCGACGGCCTGGCCGCCCTCGGCGTGCCCTCGGGCCCGGTCAACACCCTCGACCGGGTCTTCGCCGACCCGCAGGTCCTGCACCGCGGCATGAAGGTCGAGGTGCCCTACCCCGGCAGCGAGACGGGCTCGGTCTCGCTGATCGGCAACCCGATCAGGTTCTCCGAGACCCCCGTCGGCTACGACCGGCCGCCGCCGCACGTCGGCCAGCACAGCGACGAGGTGCTGGCCGAGCTCGGCCTCGACGCCGCCGAGATCGCCCGCCTGCGCGACCAGGGCGTGGTGTAGGCGAGCCGCGAGGCTTGTTCTGCGCCCCCACGTCACTCCGGTGTCCTAGCCGATGCGCTCCACCGAGCCGTCGAGCGCCATCAGGTAGGTCTCGACCGCCAGCGCCGGCTGGCGCTCGGCGATCTGGGCGGCGAGCTGGCCGAGCAACTCGCTATGGGCGTCGCGCTCGCGATCGGGCGTCGCCAAGTGGTCGCTGCCCAGCGCGATCTTGTAGGCGCCGCAGTCGCGGTGGTCGATCACCATGACCCTCTGGACCTGGTGCAAGTCGATCGCCGCCTGCAGATGCTCCCAGAAGGTCGCGTGCCAATCGGCGAAGGCCGGATGCACGGCGCCGGCCGAGGCGCCGGCCAGGATCACGTGGTCGTAGTCCTCGGTCAGGCCCAGCTCTGCCATGAAGGCACCGACGTCGTCGACTAGGCGGTAGTCCATGCAGCTGAGCAGCAGCACCTCGGCGGTGCCGGCGCCCGCCGGCCGCGGCGCGAGGCCGACCAGCAGGCTCAGGCCGGCCCCGAGGCCGGCGAGCTGGACGAAGCGGCGGCGCCCCACGCGGTGCGCGGCCGGAACGGACGGATGACCGATGCAGCAGGACTCTGCGTTCATGACGTGATCCCCCTCGGATCGCCCCGGCGGCGACCGCTCGATCCGAAGAGCATACCCCGTTCCGCCGAGCGATGCCTCACGCTACCGCGCGCAGTCGAGCGCCGGCCCGAGCTGCTGCACGCGGGCCTGGAGTGTGGCGGCGCGGTTGCTGACGTAGGGCCCCGGCTCGCCGGCCGACCAGGCGCGCGGGTTCGGCAGGACCGCGGCCAGCAGCGCCCCCTGGCGCCCGCTCAGGGCCTCGGCCGAGACGCCGAAGTGGTGCCGCGCCGCCGCCTCGGCGCCGTAGACCCCCGGCGCCCACTCGGCGACGTTGAGGTAGAGCTCGAGGATGCGGCGCTTGCCGGCGAGCGCCTCGAGCCAGAAGACGAAGGGCACCTCGGCGACCTTGCGCAGCCAGTCGCGGCCCGGCCAGAGGAAGAGATTCTTGGCGCTCTGCATGGTGATCGTGCTGGCGCCGCGCAGGCCCTTGCCGGCCTTCCAGTCGGCGACGGCGCGCTCGAGCTCGACCCAGTCGTAGCCGAAATGACCGCAGAAGCGGTTGTCCTCGGCGGCCAGCACGGCGAGGCGCAGGTTCGGCGAGATCGCCTCCAGCGGCACCCAGTCGCGCCGCCAGCCGTCGCCCTCGGCCCAGCGCAGCGCCATCAGCAGGGTGCCCGGCGGCGGCACCGCGCTGTAGGCCGCGACCCAGAGCGGCGGCGCCAGCAGCAGCAGCAGGGCCAGCGCGCTCAGCCAACGCCAGAGGCCCCGGCCCGGGAGGCGGCGCCACAGCCGCCGGGCGGCCGACGTGCGGGGCGATGCACGGGGCGATGCACGCGACGGCGCGCGGGGCGCTTGCGACTTCGCTCCGGCGGTGCCATAAGGCCGCTTCGATGACCTCATCGAAGAAATCCGTACAAGGCGGCTACCCGCACAAGCACCTGCTCGGCATCGAAGGCCTGAGCCGGTCCGAGATCGTGTTCCTGCTGGACGAGGCGGCGGAGTACGCCGATCTCGACCCGCACCGACACGGTCGCAACGCGCTGCTGGCCGGCCATACGGTGATCAACCTCTTCTTCGAGAACTCGACGCGCACCCGCACCTCCTTCGAGCTGGCGGCCAAGCGTCTGGGCGCCGACGTGATCAACATGTCGGTCGCCTGGTCCTCGATCAAGAAGGGCGAGACCCTGATCGACACGGCGATGACGCTGACCGCCATGCATCCGGACGTGCTGGTCGTGCGCCATCCCGACTCCGGCGCCGTCAAGCTGCTCAGCGAGAAGGTCGAGTGCGCCGTCATCAACGGCGGCGACGGCGCCCACGAGCACCCGACCCAGGCGCTGCTCGACGCCCTGACGATCATCCGCAGGCTCGGCAAGCTGGAGGGCCTGGAGGTCGCGATCTGCGGCGACATCCTGCACAGCCGGGTCGCGCGCTCCAACATCCACCTGCTCAACGCCATGGGCGCGCGGGTCCGGGTCATCGCGCCGCCGACCCTGATGCCGAGCCAAGTCGAGGCGCTCGGCGTCGAGGCCTTCACCGACATGCGCGCCGGGCTGGCCGGCACCGACGTCGTGATGATGCTGCGCCTGCAGACCGAGCGCATGCAGGGCTCCTACGTGCCCTCGATCCGCGAGTACTTCCACTTCTACGGCCTCGACCGCGAGAAGCTGGCCCTGGCCAAGCCGAACGCCCTGGTCATGCACCCCGGCCCGATGAACCGCGGCGTCGAGATCGACAGCGAGCTCGCCGACGACATCGACCGCTCCGCGATCCGCGAGCAGGTCGAGATGGGCGTCGCCGTGCGCATGGCCTGCGTCGACGTGCTGACCCGGCCGCTGCGCACCGGACGGAAGCGATGATGCAGAAGCCCCCCGCCCGCACCGCGGCACCCGGACGGGTCGCCTACGTCAACGCGCGCCTGCTCGATCCCGCGAGCGGACTCGACGCCCCCGGCGCGCTGCTGACCGAGGGTGCCGAGATCGCCGACCTCGGCCCGCGGCTGTTCGCCGAGGGCGTTCCCGAGGGCGTCGAGACGGTCGACTGCGGCGGCGCCTGCCTGGCGCCGGGGCTGGTCGACATGCGCGTGCAGCTGCGCGAGCCGGGCGAGGAGCACAAGGAGACGATCTCCTCGGCGAGCCGCGCCGCCGCCGTCGGCGGCGTCACCTCGATGGTCGCCCTGCCCAACACCGACCCGATCGTCGACGACGTCGCCGGCGTCGAGTTCGTGGCGCGCCGGGCCCGCGAGGAGAAGGCTGTCAAGGTCTACACCTACGGCACCGTGACGCGCCGCTGCGAGGGCCAGGAGCTGACCGAGATGGGCCTGCTGTCGGCCTATGGCGCGCTCGGCTTCACCGACGGCCTGAAGGCCGTGGCCAGCGCCCAGGTGATGCGCCGCGCCCTGGCCTACAGCCGGATCTTCGACACGGTGATCCTGCAGCATCCCGAGGAGCCGAGCCTGGCCGGCGGCACGATGAACTCGGGCGCGCTGGCGACCCGACTGGGCCTCTCCGGGATCCCGCCCCAGGCCGAGGTCATCATGGTCGAGCGCGACCTGCGGCTGGTCGAGATGACCGGCGGGCGCTACCACGTCGGCCACGTCTCGACGGCGGCGGCGCTGGAGGCGATCCGCGGCGCCAAGCGGCGCGGCCTGCCGGTCACCTGCGACACCGCCCCCCACTACTTCACGCTCAACGAGAACGCGGTCGGCGACTACCGGACCTTCGCCAAGGTTTCGCCGCCGCTGCGCTGCGAGGAGGACCGCGCGGCGGTCGCCGCGGCCCTGGCCGACGGCACCATCGACGCCGTCGCCTCGGACCACGCGCCCCAGGACCAGGACGCCAAGCGCCTGCCCTTCGCCCACGCCGAGCCGGGCATCGTCGGCCTGGAGACGCTGCTGGCGCTGTCGCTGACGCCGGTCCACGCCGGCCGCATCAGCCTGCTCGACCTGGTCGCCTGCCTGACCAGCCGGCCGGCGGCGATCCTGCGCGGCCGCTCCGGCCTGACCCGGGGCTGGCCCGCCGACCTGGTGGTCTTCGATCACGAGAAGCCCTGGACGATCGACCCCGACCGATTCAAGAGCAAGTCGAAGAACTCGCCCTTCGAGGGCCACATGGTCCAGGGCCGGGTGCTGCGCACGGTCGTCGACGGACGGGCGATCTTCGTCGCCTGACCGGCTTCTGCCGCCACGGCGCTGCCGCCGCTACCAGGGCAGCTCGTGGCCCCGCCAGCTGTAGAAGCGCCCGCTCTGCTCCAGGGTCAGGCCGTCGAGGATGCGGCGCAGCGCCGCGACCGACTCCTGGGGCGAGATGCTGGCCTGGGGGCCGCCCATGTCGGTTCGCACCCAGCCCGGATGCAGCGCCACGGCGATGCCGCCGGCCGGCTTCAGGTCGACGGCCAGGTTGCGCGTCACCATGTTCAGCGCCGCCTTGCTGCTGCGATAGGCGTAGTGGCCGCCGCTCTCGTTGTCGCCAAGCGAGCCGAGCTGCGAGCTGATGTTGGCGATGGTCCGCTTCTCGCTGGCCAGGAGCGCCGGCCGGAAGGCGCCGGCCAGGCGCGCCGGCGCCAGGGTGTTGACCGCCAGCACGCGCTGCCACCGGTCGAAGTCGAGCTCCTCCAAGGCTTCCGTTCCGCCGCCCAGTCCGGCGTTGTTGATCAGCAGGTCGAGCGGCTCCTCGCCGAGGCTGCGCGCCAGCGCTTCGACCTGCAGCCCGTCGGTGACGTCGAGGCGGTGGGTCAGGACGTCCGGCCCGAGCTGCTGCAGCGGCCGGCACTTCTCGGGATGCCGGCAGCAGGCATGGACCCGCCAGCCGTCCGCGGCGTAGCTCTCGACGAAGGCGAGGCCGAGGCCGCGGTTGGCGCCGGTGACCAGGACGCTCGGCATGGCGACGCCTTTCAGCCCTCGACGCGGAAGTGGGCCTCGGTCGGGGCATGACCGACGCCGTTGATCGGCAGGATGTCCTGGGGGCAGGCCGAGAAGGCGACGATGCAGTCGAGCCGCGCCTCGAACAGCACGTGGTCGCCGGGCTTCGAGACCGGCGCCTCGAAGGACAGACCGCCCTCCTTCGTCCAGGGAATGTTCATCCAGAGGTTCAGCGGGCTCGGCGTCTCCGGCGGCGTCAGGCCCAGCTCGTAGAGCGCCGCCGCCAGGTTGTCGGTGCAGTTGTCATGGTACTCGGCGCAGCCGAGCAGGCCGTAGCGGTAGTCGTCGCAGGCCGCGATCACGGTGTCGTGGATGCCCGGCGAGGAGTCCTCGAGCAGGGTCAGGATCGGACGCCGCCGGTTGGTGTAGAGGTGGTCGCCGACCCCGGGGATCATCTTCAGCAGAGTCGCGCGGGTATGCTCCATCGACATGAACTCCTGCAGGTCGTGCTGCAGGAAGGCCCAGGTGTCGACGACCTGGTCGCCGTGGCTGTTGATCACCCGCAGGCGCTGCCCGGCGGCCAGGCGGGCCGCCTTGCCGCGCCGCGCCGGAATCGTCACGTCCTGGGCCATTCGAGTCTCCCCCGCCAAGCTTGCGTCGCCGGAGCTTAGGACCGCCGGACGGGCCCCGGCAAGGCGGGGCTGCCGCGCCCGGAGCCGGGCGCGCGGCTCAGGCGCTCTCCTCGAACAGCTCGCGGCCGATCAGCCAGCGGCGGATCTCGCTGGTGCCGGCGCCGATCTCGTAGAGCTTGGCGTCGCGCAGCAGGCGGCCGGTCGGGTAGTCGTTGATGTAGCCATTGCCGCCGAGCAGCTGGATCGCGTCGAGGGCGACCTGGGTCGCCTTCTCGCCGGCGTAGAGGATCGCGCCGGCGGCGTCCTTGCGGGCGGTTTCGCCGCGATCGCAGGCCTGGGCCACGGCGTAGACATAGGCCCGGCAGGCGCTGGCGGTGGTGTACATGTCCGCGAGCTTGCCCTGGACCAGCTGGAACTCGCCGATCGACTGGCCGAACTGCTTGCGCTCGTGGACGTAGGGGATGGCCACGTCGAGCGCCGCCTGCATGATCCCCAGCGGACCGGCGGCGAGCACGGCGCGCTCGTAGTCGAGCCCGCTCATCAGCACCTTGACGCCGCCGCCCACGGTGCCGAGCACGTTCTCCTCGGGCACCTCGCAGTCCTGGAAGACCAGTTCGCCGGTCGGCGAGCCGCGCATGCCCAGCTTGTCCAGCTTCTGGGCGATCGAGAAGCCCTTGAAGCCCTTCTCGACGATGAAGGCGGTGATGCCGCGCGGACCGGCCTCGGGATCCGTCTTGGCGTAGACGACCAGCGTCTCGGCCTCGCCGGCGTTGGTGATCCACATCTTGCCGCCGTTGAGCACCCAGTGGTCGCCCTTCTTCTCGGCGCGGGTCTTCATCGAGACGACGTCGGAGCCGGCGCCGGGCTCGCTCATCGCCAGGGCGCCGACCTGCTCGCCGGAGACCAACTTGGGCAGGTAGCGGCGCTTCTGCTCCTCGCTGCCGTTGCGGCGGATCTGGTTGACGCAGAGATTGGAGTGGGCGCCGTAGCTGAGGCCGACCGAGGCCGAGGCGCGGCTGACCTCCTCCATGGCGACGCAGTGGTGCAGGTAGCCGAGGCCGGCGCCGCCGTACTCCTCCTCGACCGTGATGCCGTGCAGGCCGAGCGCGCCGAGCTGCGGCCAGAGCTCGCGCGGGAACCAGTCGTCGCGGTCGATCCGCGCGGCCAGCGGCGCGATCTTCTCCTGGCTGAAGGACATCACCGTGTCGCGCAGCAGGTCGGCCTCCTCGCCGAGGCCGAAGTTGAGGCTGGGCAGCTGGTTCGGGATCATCGGGGCTTCCTCCGCCGGTTTCTCGCTTGCCGCTTTGTCGCCCGATTGTGGTGCCGGAGTCGACGCCCGGCCAGCCGCTCCGGAATCCGCTAGGCGGCCGCCGGCCCGTCCGGGCGCCCGTCGAGCCGCATCAGGGTCTGCAGCAGCTTGGCGCACGGCCGCTCGCGCCCCTCCTTCTCGACGTGGACGGCGACGTCGCAGACCGTCAGCGTCCGCCCCGGCTTGAACACCGTGGCGAGCGCGCGCAGGCGCTCGCCGTCGGCCGGCGCCAGCAGGTTGATCTTGTACTCGACGGTCAGCACCGTGGCCTCGGCCGGGAACAGCGTGAAGGCGGCGTAGCCGCCGGCGGAATCGCCGATCGTCGCGGTCACGCCGGCGTGGAAGAAGCCGTGCTGCTGCGCCAGCTCCGGGCGGAACGGCAGGACGATCTCGACCAGGCCCGGCTCGACCCGGCTGAGCGTGGCGCCGAGCGTCGCCATGATGCCCTGGCGCGCGAAGGAGTCCCGCGTGCGCGCCTCGAAGTCCGGGTTCAAGGGCTCGAAGCCCATCGTCTCCTCCAGCAAGGGGTCCGCGGGGCCCGCGCTCAGCCGGTCTCGCGCAGGTAGTAGATCAGGTCGAGCGGCGGCGCCTCGCGGCCGAGCCGGGTCAGCAGCCCGTGGGCCTGGCCGCGGTGATGGGTCTGGTGATTGAAGAGGTGCGCCAGGATCTGCCAGAGCCGCTGGCTGCTGGGCTCGCCCCAGCGCAGGTAGGTCACCGTGCCGGCCAGGCGTTTCGGCGTCAGGTCGGCGCAGAACTCGGCGATGTGCCCGTCGGCGCGGCGGCGCGCCGCCCGCAGCCCCGCCAGGTCCTCGAACGGGACGGCGTCGAGGCCGGCCGGCGGCGGCGCGACGTCCAGGGTGTCGCGCCCGATCCGCCCGAGCCACAGCAGGTCGCCGACCAGGATGTGGCTGAGGGTGCCGTGAAGCGAGCCGAAGAAGGCCTGCAGGTCGCGGCGGTAGTCGGACTCCGGCAGGGCGGCGACGGCCTCGTAGAGCCGCTCGTTGGCCCAGCTGTTGTAGCCCGCGAAGATTCGCGCCTGCTCCGGAATCACGCCGCGCTCCCGTCCCGCCGTTCCGCGGGCGAAGTCTGCCCGCTCTCACGGGGTGTCGGGAAGAGCCTTGGCGTCATGAGCCTCTTGCCGCTGCGGCAAGCGCGGGCGCGGCGCCTTCAGAATGCGAGCACCGGCTCGCCGGCGTAGTACTCGCGCCACAGCGGGGCGATCGCGGGCCGGGCCGCCACCGCTTGCATCAGCCGGGCGGCACGGGGCGACGCCTCGAGGAAGGCCGGCAGGTCGTGATGCCAGCCGCCGAGCATGGCCAGGTAGATGTCGGCGGCGGAGAAGCGCTCGCCGAGCAGGAAGGGCCCCTCGGTCTCGCCCAGGGCCGCCTCGATCAGACGCCAGTCCCGCTCGACCGCCTGGCGCCCGGCCTCCTTCACGCCGGCGGCGCCGCCGGGATCGCTGGTGTAGCGCTCGGCGTAGACGTAGCGCAGGTTGGCCTCGTAGAGATCGACCGCGCCGAAGGCCATCCAGCGCAGGCAGCGGCCCCGCTCGGCGCTGCCCGGCGCCGGCAGCAGCCCGGCCTCAGGCAGGGCGTCGCAGAGCTGCAGCACGATCGCCAGCGACTCGGTGACGAGCGTGCCGTCGGGGAGCACCAGGGTCGGCAGCTGGCCGCGCGGATTGAGCCCGAGGTAGCCGTGCTCGCGGTGCCGGCCCGCGGCCTTGTCCACCTCGACCCGCTCGAAGGGCGCGCCCGCCTCGGCGAGCACGGCGTTGGGCGCGAAAGCGCCGGTCCCTTTCGCCCAGTACAGCCTGTACATCCCCGCCCCTCCGTCCGCGGATCCGCCAGCTTCGCCTCGCTCCGGAGCGAGGGCAATTGCCTTCTGCAGCGACCGCGCGGGCGGCCCGCAGGCCTGCCATGAGGCGTTCGCCCTGCGATGGCGCTGGACCCCGCTCCGGACCGATCCTAGCCTGGATTTCTCATACTGGAAGGGGTCGTCACGTGGGTTATCGGCGGACAG
>NZ_JBBDQW010000014.1:0-51426 GCF_040905785.1 Tistlia sp. | reverse complement strand
GGCGGCGTCTGCCGTGCACTACTCCCCTCAGAAAAAATCCCGGACAGCAGTGCGTTTTCACGGGGATGACGGGGAAGGGGCGATGACGGGAGCACGGGCAGCACCGGGGCCGTGCGGCCGCCGCCTAGAAGGCCACGCGGTCGCCGCCCTTGAGCTGGAGCATGGCGCGCGCCTCGGCCGGGGTCGCGATTTCCAGGGACAGCTCCTCCAGGATGCCGCGGATCTTGCGGACCTGGGCGGCGTTGGTCTCGGCCAGCTTGCCCTTGGCGAGGTAGATCGAGTCCTCCAGGCCGACCCGGACGTTGGCGCCCATGGTCGCGCCCATCGAGCAGAAGGGCATCTGGTGGCGCCCGGCGGCCAGGATCGACCACTGGTAGTCGCTGCCGAACAGCTTGTCGGCGATCCGGCGCATGTGCATCAGGTTCTCCGGGTCGGCGCCGATGCCGCCCAGGATGCCGAAGATCGTCTGCACGAACAGCGGCGGCTCGACCAGGCCGCGGTCGAGGAAGTGGGCCAGGTTGTAGAGGTGGCCGACGTCGTAGCACTCGAACTCGAAGCGCGTGCCGTGGTCCTGTCCCAGGCGCTTAAGAATGCTTTCGATGTCCTTGAAAGTGTTTCGGAAGATGAAGTCGCGGCTGGCCTCCAGGTAGGCCGGCTCCCAGTCGTGCTGGAAGTCCTTCATCTTGTCGAGGATCGGGAACAGTCCGAAGTTCATCGAGCCCATGTTGAGCGAGGTCATCTCCGGCGAGGCCATCAGCGGCGCCGCCAGGCGGTCGTCCAGGCTCATGCCGTGGCCGCCGCCGGTGGTGATGTTCACCACCGCGTCGCAGGCCTGCTTGATGCGCGGCAGGAACTCCATGAAGACCTTGGGATCGGGCGTCGGCTTGCCGGTCTCGGGATCACGGGCATGCAGGTGGATGATCGAGGCGCCGGCCTCGGCGGCGCCGACCGAGGCCTCGGCGATCTCCCCGGGCGTGATCGGCAGGTAGGGGGTCATGCTCGGCGTATGGATCGAGCCGGTCACGGCGCAGGTGATGATGACCTTGCGCGCGGCCTTGGCGGGCTGGCTCTCCTGCTTGCTCGCCTGTTGCTTCTCTGGGGCCAAGGGGATGCTCCTTTCCGGCGCCTGGGTCTCGGGGGCGCGATAACAGCAGGGTGGCGGGGGCCCCGCAAGTCCCGGCGGCGCCGGGACATCGCGCTGGCCGTTATCGTGTTGGTATCGCGCTGGACAGCGGCGCCGGGCGTCGTACACTCGCCGTCATGAGCGAAGCACCACAAGAATCCTCGCAAGACGCGCTCCCCTGCTGGGGGCCGCACGACGTCGGCGGCCGGGCCGCCGGCCCGGTCGACCGCAGCGAGCACGACACCGCGCAGTGGGAGTGGCAGGTCGACGCCATGGTCCGGCTGCTGGTCGGCAAGGGCGTGCTCAGCGACTTTGCCGAGCTGCGCGACGGCATCGAGAAGCTGCAGCCCGAGGACTACGAGCGCCTGAGCTACTACGAGCGCTGGGCCGCCGCCGTCGCCTACGCCCTGATCGACAAGGGCGTGATCGAGGAGGCCGAGCTGCGGGCCACGGTCGAGGCGCTGAAGGCCGACCGCTCCGCCGGTACGAGCCCGCCCCAGGCGGCGGCGCCGGACCGATGACGGCGCCCCGATGAAGACTCAGGGGGAGCCGCGCTACGCCGTCGGCCAGAGCGTGCGCATCGCGCCGCGCACGCCGCCGGTCCACCACCGGGTGCCGAGCTACGCCAAGGGCCGGGTCGGGCGCATCGTGCGCGTCTGCAGCGAGCACGGCCTGCCCGAGGCCTACATCCGCGGCGACGGCCGGCCCTTCCGGCGGCTCTACCGCGTGCGCCTCGCCCAGGAGCAGCTCTGGGAGGGCTACGCGGGCCAGCCCGGCGACACGCTCGACCTCGAGATCTTCGAACCCTGGCTGGAGCCGGTTGAATGACCAGCGACCCGAGCGCCCCCCACGGCCATGAGCCTGGCCATGCCCACGGGCATGACCACGGGCACGGGCACGACCACGGCCACGGGCACGACGAGGGGCACGGGCACGACCACGCCCGGACCTTCCAGCCCGACCTCTCGGAGCCGACCAGCGACGCCGCCCTGATCGGCGTCGCGCTGCGCCGCCTGCTGCTCGAGCGCGGCCTCTACACGGCCGAGGAGGAGCGGGCGACGATCCAGAGGATGGCCGGCGCGAACCCGGGCAACGGCGCGCGCATCGCCGCGCGGGCCTGGTCCGACCCGGCTTTCCGGGAGCGCCTGCTGGCCGACGGCGCCGAGGCCATCAAGGAGCTCGGCTACGACCTCTCGCCGCTCGAGTTCACCGTGCTGGAGAACGACGAGCGGCTGCACAACGTCGTCGTCTGCACGCTCTGCTCCTGCTACCCGCGCGCGCTCCTGGGCCAGTCGCCGGCCTGGTACAAGTCGAAGAACTACCGCGCCCGCATCGTCCGCGAGCCGCGCACGGTGCTCGCCGAGTTCGGCGTCGCCCTGCCGGACTCCGTGGAGGTCCGGGTCCACGATTCCACCGCCGAGCTGCGCTACATGGTCCTGCCCCAGCGGCCGCCCGGCACCGAGAGCCTGGACGAGGCCGCGCTCGCCGCCCTGGTCACCCGCGACTCCCTGATCGGCACCCAGCGCGACCTGACCCCCAAGGACCCGGCGGCGCACTGAGGCCGGCTGGGTCGGCTCTCTCCCATTCTTCGTCGTCCCCCGCCCTCGCCATTCCGCCCCTTCTTCGTCATTCCCGCGAAGGCGGGAATCCATGGGGAGAGGCCCGCCTGTGCCGACGGTTGGCAGGCGAGCGCGAAGGCGAGTCCCTATGGATCCCCGCCTTCGCGGGGATGACGAAAAAGAAGCGCGGGGATGACGAACAAAAGTGGGGACGACGGAGCGGGGAAGCCGCCGCTACCTGTCGCCGGGGACGCCGAAGGAAGGCGCGGCGGTCGGGTCGAGGGCGCGGGTGACGTAGGAGTCGGCCTGGGGCGACCAGGCGTCCCAGAGCCGGCGCAGGGCCGGGATCGCGCCGTCCGGCTCGTCGTGCCAGTCGACGCGCAGGTCGGCCCAGGGCCAGGCCTGCTCGGCGGCGACGACGAGGCCGGCCGAGTGCACCGGGCCCTCCTCGCCGCCGGCGGCGAGGCCGGCCTCCAGCGCGCGCAGCAGGCGCTCGCCGAGCGGCTGGTCGGCGCTCTCCTCGAAGGCGCGCACCAGGGCCGCCGGCACCGCCTCGTCGGCCAGCAGGTTGCCGGCGGCGACGCAGCCCTCGCCGAGCGCCACGGCGACGCGGCCGAGCGCCCGCGGGCCGCTGTGCCAGGCCGTGGCGCCCTGGTCGTCGACCAGGGCGAGCTGGCGGAAGTCGGGATGGGCCTGGGTCGCCAGCAGGGCGTTCATCGCCGCCTGGGCCGGCATGCCGGCGGCCAGGAAGTCGAGGCCCTTGGGCCCGAGCCGGGGGTCTGTGACGTTCTGCGTCGCGACCGCCCCGACCTCGGCGCGGGCGAAGGCGCAGCGCGCCGCCACGGCCATCGAGGAGGAGGTCACGACGACGCCGAGCTGGCCGGTGCGCCGGCAGCGCGCGGTAAGCGAAAAAGTCATCCTCGGTCCCTCCCGGTAGGCCGGCGCCCGCTGCCCCGGCGCCCGCTCGCCCGGCGCCCGCTGGCCCGGCGGCCGCTCACGGCTTGCCGGCTTCGTACCGCCGGACCGCGGTGACGTCGATCTCCATCAGCCAGTCCTCCTTGGCGAGGCCGGCGACGATCAGGCCGGTCGAGACCGGGAAGACGCCCTTCAGCGCCCGGCCGACCGCCCGGTAGACCGCCGGGCGGTCCTCGCGCCGGACGATGTAGACGACGATCTTGACCACGTCCATCGGGGTCGCGCCGCACTCGCCGAGCAGCTGCTCGACGTTGCGCATGGCCTGCTCGGCCTGGGCGCCGGCATCGCCGACCCCGACCGTCTCGCCGGTCCGGAGGTCGCTGCCGACCTGGCCGCGCAGGTAGACCGTCGAGCCGGCGACCACGGCCTGGGAGAGGTCGTTGTCGAGCTCCTGGCCGGGATAGGTGTCGCGGGTGTTGAAGCGGCGGATGCGCTGGATCGGCACCATGGTCTCGGCTGTCCTCTTCTCGTTTCTAGCGGGCGGTGGCGACCGCGACGATCTCGCGCGAGGTCTCGGCGAAGGGCCCGCCCTGCCAGTCGCCGTGCCAGGATACCGGATCGAAGCCGGCGCCGGCGAGCAGGCGGGCGATCGTCGGCCGCGGTGCGAAGCGCAGCCGGTTGCGGGCGACGAAGCGCGTGCCCTCGGCCGGGAAGTGGAAGTGGGTCTCGTAGGTCAGCCGCTCCTCGACCAGGGGCGTCACGTCGTTGTGGATCTCGACCAGCTCGCCGTCGGGCAGGCGGTGGGTCTCGGCGCTCTCGGCCGGCGTCCAGCGCTCGTAGCTGCGGAAGGCCGGATTGCGGCTCTCGAAGGCGAAGCGGCCGCCCGGGCGCAGCAGGCGGCGGACGGCCGCCAGCGTCGCGGCGATGGCCGCGTCCTCGAGCAGCACCTGGAAGGCGTGGCCGGTCATCACCGCGAGGTCGAAGCGGTTTTCGCCCTCGACCTCCTCGGCCGTCGCCTCGTAGAGGTCCATGTCGGTGCCCTTTCCCCTCACCCTCCCACGCTTTCGCGTGGGCCCCTCCCTCTCCCCAAAGGGGCGAGGGAAGACAAGGGCGCTGTCCATTGCCCTCGCCCCTTTGGGGAGAGGGAGGGGCCCGCGAAGCGGGAGGGTGAGGGGTGACGGGAGCTGCGCACCCTCAGTTCGGCTTCTTCCCGCCCATGACCTTGTCCGACAGCCCGGCGGCCTTGCGCACGAAGTCGAGCGGGCCGTCGAAGTCGAAGCTGCGGTAGACGGCGGCCAGGTGCGCGAAGGGCGGCGCCTGGGCGAAGAGCTCGAAGGTGACGCGATGGCCGGCGTAGTCGCTGTTGATCAGGTCGCGGGCGAAGGCCAGGAGCTTGCGCCGATCCTCGGCGACCCAGTCCTCGTTGACGCTGTAGTATTTGGTCAGCCAGTGCGCGATCTCCGGCGCCTCGAAGGTCGCCTGGTCCGGGGTCACGCAGATCTGGCCGCCGCACAGCTCGCGCGCGATGTGCAGCATCTCCGGCAGCTTCGAGCAGGCATGGACGCGGCCGGTGTAGAGCAGCGACTGGTTCGGCATCAGCAGGCCCGCCGGGCTCTTCTCGGCGAGCGCGATCGAGGCGGTCAAGTGGGCGTTGATGGTCTCGCGGTAGCAGGCCAGCTGCGCCAGCTTCTCCTGGACCGCCTGCTGCTTGTCGAGGCCGGTCTGGCGCACGTTGAAGAGCGCCGCGCCGATCAGCATGTCGGCGATCTTCTCGATGCGCTGCACGAAGGGGAAGGCGGAGTAGCGGTGCAGGGTGCCGCGGATGAAGGTCGCGGCGCGGGTGTGGCGGTAGAACAGCACATTCTCCCAGGGCACCAGCACGTCGTCGAAGATGACCAGGGTGTCGACCTCGTCGAAGCGGTTGGCCAGGGGATAGTCGGCCGCCGGCCGCCGCCCGGCGAAGCCGGTCCGGCAGATGTGCCGGACGCCCGGCGCACCCATGTCGCAGACGAAGCCGAGCGCGTAGTCGGACAGCGCCGCGTCGCCCCAGTTGGCGATGGTCGGCTTGACGAAGGCCTGGTTGGCGTAGGCCGCCGCCGTCTCGAACTTGGCGCCGCGCACGACGATGCCGGCGTCGGTCTCCTTGACCAGGTGGAGCAGCATGTCCGGGTCCTGCTCCTGGGGCCGCTTCGAGCGGTCGCCCTTGGGATCGGTGTTGGCCGAGACGTGGAAGGGGTCGCCGTGCAGCGCCTTCTTGATGTGGGCCTCGATGTTGCGGGCGAACTGCGGGTCGACCTCGTTGAGCACGTCCTGGCCGTCGTAGAGCGACCACATCTCGCCGACCGTCTCGTCGCCGACCCGGATGACCACCCCGCCGATGTCCTCGAGCACCGTGTCGACGGCCCGGCGCTTGTCCCACCAGTCCTGCTGGCTCTCCGGCAGCTTGAGGCCGACGGCGTTGGCCTCGTTGGTGCCGGGGTCGACGTAGGACATGATCTCGGCCGTCGCCGGCTCGTGGGCCAGGTCGTAGATCCGCGCGCGCACGTCGACGATCGGCTTGAAGGAGGGGTGGGCGGCGACGTCGCCGACGCGCGCGCCGTCGATCCAGACCTCGCGGTCGTCGCGGATCGAGGCGCGGTACTCCTCGCCGGTGCGGATCATGGCAGGCTTCTCCCGGAAGGCTTGTTGAGGTGGCGCCGGTTCAAGCGGAGGCCGCCGTCACACGGAGGCCGGCGCGCAGGGCGCCAGGCGGCGGTAGCCGCGCGCCTGGTAGAGCAGGGGACGCTCGGCCCCCGGCGCGCTCTCCAGGACCCGGCCGACGAAGATGCGGTGCGTGCCGTGGGCGTGGGCCGCTTCCAGCGCGCAGTGGAAGGTCGCGGCGGCGCCCTCGAGCCTGAGCGCCCCGTCGTCGCCGCGCCGCCAGCCGCCGGTCGCGAACTTGTCCTGGCCCGCGCCGAGGCCGCGGCCGGCGAAAACGTCGGAGATCGCCGACTGGTGCTCGGCCAGCAGGTTCACGGTGAAGGAGCGGTTGGTCTCGATGGCGGCGCAGGTCGGGCTCAGGTGGTGCAGGCAGACCAGCAGCAGGGGCGGCTCGGCGGAGACAGAGGAGAGCGCCGAGACGGTGGTGCCGCGCCGGCCCGCCGGCCCCTCGGTGGCGACGACGCTGACCGCCGTGGCGGCCTGGGCCATGGCGGCCAGGAAGGCGGTGCGGGCGGCCTCGGCGCACGGCGGCATCGGCGTCTCCCGGGTCGCGGAGGGGCAATTGCGGATCGGAATCGATTGCAGGGTAGCGCCGCGCGCGCCCATCGGTAAATTATCATTAACCTGGGATGTACCTCGGAAAAGCCGATGAACTTCACCCTGCGCCAGCTTCGCTACTTCTGTGCCGCGGCCGAGGCCGGCAGCATCGCCGCGGCCGCCCAGCGGCTCGGCATCTCGCAGCCGGCGATCTCGGCGGCCATCGCCGGGCTCGAGGCGAGCGCCGGCACGACCTTCTTCCTGCGCCATCCGGCCCAGGGCCTGGCGGCGACCGAGGCGGGCCGGGTCTTCCTGGCTGGCGCGCGCGGCCTCCTGGAGCACGCCGGCGAGCTCGGCGAGGCGGCGCGCAGCCTGGGCGAGGGCGCGACCGGCAGCCTGGCGCTCGGCTGCTTCTCGACCCTGGCGCCGCTCTACCTGCCGCGCCTGCTCCGGGACTTCCAGGCGGCGCAGCCGGGCATCGAGCTGGCCTTCCGGGAGGGCACCCTCGACTCGCTGCAGGGCGACCTGCTGTCGGGGCGGGTCGAGCTGGCGCTGCTCTACGAGCTCGACCTCGACCGCCGGCTCGAGGCCGAGCGCCTCGCCGAGCTGCCGCCCTACGTGCTGCTGGCCGCCGAGGATCCCCTGGCCGGCCGCGCCGAGCTGGAGCTGGCCGAGCTGGCCGAGCGGCCGATGGTGCTGCTCGACCTGCCGCACAGCCGCGAGTACTTCCGCTCGCTGTTCCTGGCTCAGGGCCTGGAGCCGCGCGTCGTGCAGCGCACCGCCTCCTACGAGCTGCTGCGCGCCCTGGTCGGCAACGGCTTCGGCTACGGCCTGCTCAACGTCCGGCCGGTCTCGGAGCGCGCCTACGACGGCAGCCGCCTGGTCCAGCGCCCCCTGGCCGGCCCGCCGCCAGGCCTGGCGCTCGTGCTGGCGCGCGTCGCGGCGGCGCGCCCGACGCGGCGGGCGGCGCTGTTCGGCGACTTCGCACGCGCCTTCTTCAAAGCCGCGCCGGCGACCTGCTAGGTTGGCCGCGCGGGCAGGAGAGGGACGCGAAGGAGGAGAAGCGCGATGATCGAGATCGAGACGAAGGGCGCGCGGCTGCCGGCCCTCGGCTTCGGCACCTGGGAGCTGCGCGGCGCGACCTGCCGCGAGATGATCCCGGTCGCCCTGGAGCTCGGCTACCGCCACATCGACACCGCCCAGGCCTACGGCAACGAGGCCGAGATCGGCCAGGGGCTGCGCGACGCCGGCCTGGCGCGCGAGGACCTCTGGATCACCAGCAAGCTGTGGATGGACCGCCTGGCGCCGGACCTCGTCCCGGGCGCACTGGCCGAGTCCCTGGAGCGGCTCGGCACCGACTACCTCGACCTGCTGCTGATCCACTGGCCGAGCGAGGAGGTCTCTCACCTCGAGACCCTGGCCGCCATGGCGGAGCAGCGCCGGGCCGGGCGGGTCCGCCACCTCGGCGTCTCGAACTTCACCGTGGCCCAGCTCGCCGAGGCCGACGGCGCCGGCGTCGAGCTGCTGGCCAACCAGGTCGAGTACCACCCCTTCCTCAGTCAGGACGACCTGCGCGCGGCCCTGGACGAGCGCGACATGGTGCTGACCGCCTACGCGCCGCTGGCCCGCGGTGCGGTCGCCCGCGACGCCACCATCGGCCGGATTGCCGAGGCCCACGGCAAGTCGCCCGAGCAGGTCGCGCTGCGCTGGCTGGTCCAGCAGCGCAACGTCGCCGCGATCCCCAAGGCCGGCAGCCGCCGCCACGCCGAGGCCAACCTCGCGATCTTCGACTTCAGCCTGGAGGCGGCCGAGATGGCCGCGATCGCCGCCCTGGGACGGGGCCGCCGGCGCCTCGTCGAACCGTCCTGGGCGCCCGCCTGGGACGCGGCTTGAGGGGGCGGTACGCAGATCGCGCTTCGTGGTTCGCCCTTCGACAAGCTCAGGGTGAAGGGCTCGCCATGAAGCGCGACCTTTTCGCCGGTCATCCTCCGGACCGTCGAAGGAGATGGCGAAGCCGCACCGGCGTCCCCGTCGCTTCATGGTGAGCCTGTCGAACCATGCGAGCGCGACCGCGATACCGCCCGCGACCTGCTGAGGCCCGAGGTCCGCGCAACTCGCGCTTCGTGGTTCGACAAGCTCACCATGAAGCGCGAACCTCGCGCCGGCCCTCCTCCGCGAGCGCCGAAGGAGGGGGAGCCGCCGCACCGGCGACCCCGTCGCTTCATGGTGAGCCCTTCACCCTGAGCTTGTCGAAGGGCGAACCATGCCAGCGCGCCGCCTCCGCCGGCAGCGACCTGCCGAGGCCCGAGGTCCGCGCAACTCGCGCTTCGTGGTTCGACAAGCTCACCATGAAACGCGACCCTCGCGCCGGCCTTCCCACGCGCCTGCCGAAGGAGACGGAGAAGCCGCACCATCGCCCCCGTCGCTTCATGGTGAGCTTGTCGAACCATGCAAGCGCTCCCTCGCGCCGGGCCTCCGGCGAGTCGGTCCAAGTTACCGCTGGAATCGCGGTCCGCCTCCGTCTAGAAGCCGGCCGGACATCCGCCGCGACCCGCCGAACCTGACTGGAGACAACCCGCATGGGCGACGCCGCCGAGCTGAAGTCGAACTGGAGCTTCCCGACCCAGGTGCTGTTCGGCGCCGGCCGCATCCGCAGCCTGCCCGCCGGCTGCCGCTCCCTGGGCATGGCGCGGCCGCTGCTGGTGACCGACCCCGGGCTGGCGGCGCTGCCGATGATCGCCGAGGCGCTGGAGGCTTGCCGCGCCGAGGGCCTCGGCGTCGCCCTCTTCGCCGAGGTCAAGGGCAACCCGACGGGCGCCAACGTCGAGGCCGGCATCGCCGCCTTCAAGGCCGGCGACCACGACGGCGTCATCGCCTTCGGCGGCGGCTCGGCGCTCGACGCCGGCAAGACCATCGCCCTGGCCGCCCGGCAGAGCCGGCCCTGGTCGGACTTCGAGGACCGCGGCGCCAACTGGAAGCTGGTCGAGGAATCGGCCATCGCACCGATCCTGGCGGTGCCGACGACCGCCGGCACCGGCTCCGAGACCGGCCGCGCCGGCGTCATCCTGGACGAGCGCGACCACGTCAAGAAGATCGTCTTCCACCCGAAGATGCTGCCCGGGCTGGTGATCTCCGACCCGGAGCTGACCGTCGGCCTGCCGCCGAAGCTGACCGCGGCGACCGGCATGGACGCCCTGGCGCACTGCCTGGAGGCCTACTGCGCGCCGGGCTTCCAGCCGCTCTGCGAGGGCATCGCCGTCGAGGGCATGCGCCTGGTCAAGGACTGGCTGCCGCGCGCCGTCCACGAGGGCCGCGACCTCGAGGCGCGCGCCTACATGCTGGCCGCCGCCTCGATGGGCTCGACCGCCTTCCAGAAGGGCCTGGGCGCGATCCACTCCCTGTCGCATCCGGTCGGCGCCCTCTACGACAGCCACCACGGCCTGACCAACGCCGTCTTCATGCCCTACGTGCTGCAGTTCAACCGCACCGCCATCGAGGGCAAGTGCCAGCGCCTGGCCGCTTGGCTCGGCCTCGGCTCGCCCGGCTTCCCGGCACTGCTCGACTGGGTGCTTCGCTTCCGCGAGGAGCTGGGAATTCCCCACACCCTGGCCGAGCTCGGCGTCGACGACTCCCGCGCCGAGGAGATCGTCGCCATGGCGCTTGAGGACCCGACCGCGTCGACCAACCCGATCCCCCTCGAGGCGGCACCCCTGCGCCGCCTGTTCGAGGACGCCCTGACCGGCCGGCTCACTTGATGGGCGGGGGGCGCATGACGGAGCGATTCGGCGCCCAGCCGCCGGAGCCCAATCGGGCGAGAAGGGGCCAGGCAAGGGCACGGCTGCTCCTCCTCGCGGCGGCGCTCGCGCTCTGGCCGCTGGCGCCGGCCGCCGCCGAGGACGGCGGCACGCTCAGCCTGGTGGTCGAGAACGACCTCTTCGCCAGGACCGACCGGCACTATACCAACGGCGTGCGCCTGTCCTGGCTGTCTAGCCCGCGGGAAACGCCGGGGCTGGTGGTGCGCGCCGCCCGCTGGCTGCCCTTCTTCCCGGACGGCGGCAGCGTCAGGACCAGCTTCGCGCTTGGCCAGAACATGTACACCCCGAACGACGTCGGGCTCGTGAACCCGCCGCCCGACGACCGCCCCTACGCCGGCTGGCTCTACGGCTCGGCCGGCGTCGTCGTCGAGACCGGCCAGCGGCTCGACCAGCTGGAGCTGGCGCTCGGCGTCGTCGGGCCGGCCTCCTTCGCCGACGACACGCAGAAGTTCGTCCATTCGATCACGGGCTCCGAGGAGCCCCGCGGCTGGGACAGCCAGCTCGGCAACGAGCCCGGAGTCGTGCTGACCTACCAGCGCTCCTGGCGCAGCCTGGTCTCGCGGACGCACTCCGGCTTCACCTTCGACGTCACGCCCCACGCCGGCGGCGCGCTCGGCAACGTCTTCACCTACGCCAACGCCGGCGCGACCTTCCGCTTCGGGCAGGACCTGCCGCTCGACTACGGCGTCCCGCGCATCCAGCCGAGCCTGCCGGGCTCCGGCTTCTTCTCGCCCAGCAGGAGCTTCGGCTGGTACCTCTTCGCCGGCCTCGAGGGCCGCGCCGTCGTCCGCAACATCTTCCTGGACGGCAACAGCTTCCGGGACAGCCGCAGCGTCGACAAGCAGCCCTTCGTCGGCGACCTGCAGCTCGGCGTCGCGCTCACCTGGCGCGACGTGCGGCTCAGCTACACCCACGTGCTGCGCACCGAGGAGTTCGAGGGGCAGGGCGGCGGCTCCAGCTTCGGCGCCCTCAGCCTGTCCCTGCGCTTCTGAGGCGCCGAGGCCCTCGGCACCGGCCGCGGCGCGAGCAACAATCTTTCTCTCGCGGCCGCCCGGACCGGCCTTTCTGGCGGCCGGAGCGGTATCGGGCTCAGATGACTGCTTTTTCCAGCGCCGCCCGCCTGCGGCGTTGCGCCGCGCCGGCGCGCGCCTCACCTTCAAGGGGATAGCGGCCCCCTCGACGGGGGCCCCCCTGCGAGCCCAGCGACAGGCAAGAGCCGGCAAGACGGCCCCTCGGCTCGCGGCCCCCTCGGCTCGCGACAGCCGGAACGCGCAGCTGCGGAGGTTCGCCACGTCATGACGGTCTTTTCCCATCCCGAGTTCGACGGCCACGAGCGGGTCGTCTTCGTCCAGGAGGCCGCCAGCGGCCTCAAGGCGATCATCGCCGTCCACGACACCACCCTGGGTCCGGCGCTCGGCGGCTGCCGCCTGTGGCCCTACGCCGGAGACGAGGAGGCCCTGACCGACGTGCTGCGCCTCTCGCGCGGCATGACCTACAAGTCGGCCCTGGCCGGGCTGTCGCTCGGCGGCGGCAAGTCGGTGATCCTCGGCGACGCCCGGGCGCTGCGCCGCGAGCCGCGACGCGCCGAGGCGCTGTTCCGTGCCTTCGGGCGCGCCGTCGAGGGGCTCGGCGGTCTCTACACCGCGGCCGAGGACGTCGGCACCTCGGTCCCGGACCTGGAGCTGGTCGGCCGGGAGACCGGCCACGTCGCCGGCGTCGCCAAGGGCCAGGTCGGCGATCCCTCGCCCTACACGGCCTACGGCGTCTTCCGCGGCCTCCAGGCCGCGGTGACCCACCGCCTCGGCCGCAACGATCTCAAGGGCTTGCGGGTCGCGGTTCAGGGACTGGGTCATGTCGGCCAGGGGCTCTGCGAGCATCTGGCCGAGGCCGGCGCGAAGCTGATCGTCGCCGACCTCGAGCAGGCGCGGGTCGAGGCCGCGGTCGCGCGCTTCGGCGCCGAGCCGGCGGACCCGGCCGCGATCCTGGCCGCCGACTGCGACGTGCTGGCGCCCTGCGCTTTGGGCGGCATCCTGAACGACGAGACGATCGGCGCGCTGCGCGCCAAGGTCGTCGCCGGGGCCGCCAACAACCAGCTCGCCGAGCCGCGCCACGGCGAGCTGCTGCGCCGTCGCGGCGTGCTCTATGCGCCGGACTACCTGATCAACGCCGGCGGCATCATCGTCATCGCCTACGAGGCCGGCCGGCGCGGCCCGCGCTTCGAGCGCGCCGCGGCCATGGCCCACATCGACCGCATCCACGAGACCGCCCTGGAGATCTTCGGCCGCGCCGAGCGCGAGGGCATCGCCACCTCGACCGCCGCCGACCGCCTTGCCGAGGAGCGCTTCAAGCGCCCCGGCCGCGCCCGCGCCGCCTAGGAAGCGGCGCCGCCACGCCCCTCGACAGGCTCGGGACGAAGCGGATTTTGGAGCGGTGTCACAGGCCGGGCCGATCCCACGGTCGCTCCGACCGGCTCAGTCCTCCAGGGCCTGGCTGGCGTTGGCCTTGGTCTGCAGGTGGATGGAGTGCTCGATGCCCATCCTCTCGATCAGGCTGAACTGGGTTTCCAGGTAGTCGACGTGCTCCAGATCCTGCAGGTTCGGTAGGCCCTCCAGGAACAGCACCCGCTGGACCAGCGCGTCGGCGTGCTTCATCTCGTCGATGGATTCCTCGTACTCGTGCCGAGCGAGCTCCGAGCCGCCCCAGTCCTGCAGCATGCGGGAGTGCAGGAAATACTGGTTGATCGCGGTCAATTCGTTCCGCAGCACCTTGTTGAGGAACTCGATTCTCACCGGGGCGCGACTCTTGCCGGGGACCCTGCGCGCTCCTCCTCGAGGGTCTGCTCGAGCAGGCGCAGCTCGACGTCGAGCGCGTCCTGCTGCGGCTCGTCGAGCCGCCGGGCATAGTCGGCGAAGAGGGTCTCCAGGCGCTCCAGCATCTGCCGCGTCTCGGCGCCGGCGCCGCCCGGCCGGCGCTCGAGCACCTCGTAGCTCTCGGCGAGGCGCCGGGCCGAGGGCAGGTAGAAGGTCAGCAGGCGCTGGACCTGGAGCAGGCGCTGGGGCCGGCGCTCGAGCTGGCGGCAGACCTCGTTGCAGGCGACGGCCATGCGCTTGAGTCGCGCCGCGACCAGACGGTCGGCGACGGGCCGGTCCCCGATGCGCTCGCCGGCCGCGACCAGGGCCGCCAGGTCGTGGGCGGCGGCGCCCAGGACCTCGCGGACCAGCTCGACGCGCGGCCGCTCGCTGCGCGCGATGCCGGTGAAGAGGCCGCGCGGCGAGAAGTACCAGCGCAGGCCGAAGTAGCCGGCGACGCCGACCGGCAGGGCCGCCCAGAGCGGCGCCACCGCCGTCGAGAGCAGGGCCAGCAGCAGGGCGCCGAGGCCGGCGACCAGGCCGCGGTTGCGGATCCAGCCCGAGGGCTCGATCGCCATGGCTCAGCCGCCCGAGGCGGGGCCGGGCGCGCCGCCGCCCGCCGTCTCGGCCTTCGGGGTTTCCGGCGGCCGCCCTTCGGCGGCGGCGGTCAGGGCCTGCTTGAGGTCGGCCTCGATGCGCCGCAGCTGCTGCTCGGCCTCGCGGCGCCGGGCGTTGCCGCCGCGCTGGATCTCGAGCACGCCCGAGATCGTCTCGACCAGCTTGCGGTTGGTCTCCTGCAGCGTCTCGACGTCGACGACGCCGCGCTGCGCCTGGCGCTCCAGCTCCAGCGAGCCGGTCTTCAGCATCTCGGCGTTCTTGCGCAGCATGGCGTTGGTCGCGTCGGCGACCTCGCGGTCCAGGCTCAGCGCGCTCTCCTGGCGGTGCAGCGCCAGGGCGATGGTCATCTGGTTCTTCCAGGTCGGGATGGTCGTCGAGATCGAGGACTGCAGCTTGTCGACCAGGGTCTCGTTGCCGCCCTGGATCAGCCGGATCTGCGGCAGGCTCTGCTGCGCCACGGCGCGGCTCAGCTTCAGGTCGTGGAGCCGGCGCTGGAAGCGCTCGACCGCCTGGCGGGCGTCGGCCAGGCGCTGGGCCGCCAGGTGCGACTCGGCGCCCTCGGCCTGGCGCGCCGCCGCCTCGAGCTTGGGCAGCTCCGTCGCCTCGTAGTCGGCGGCGCAGCGCTCGCCCGCCTCGATGTGCGCCTCGAGCTGGCGCAGGTGCTCCAGGTTGCGGACGTAGAACTGGTCGAGCATGGCGACGTCGCGGCGCAGGCCGTCGCGCTGGCGGTCGAGCGCGATGGCGATTCGGTCGACCTGGGCGGCGACCGTGCCGAACTGCTCCTTGAAGCGCACGACCTTGCGCCGGGTGCCGCCGAACAGCTTCTCGACCAGGCCCTGCTCCTTGAGCCGGTCGGGGGCCAGGCCCTGGACCTTGGCCAGCATGTCCGCGAGCAGCTCGCCGATCGGGCCGGCGTCCTTGTTCAGGGTCTCGCGCAGCACGCCGTCGGCGAACTCGGCGACCGCGCGCTGGGCGTGCTCGCCGAACTCGGCGACCGAGGCGCGGTCCTCGAGGTCGAGGCCCTCGCGGATCTCCGCGACCAGGGCGGCGGTCGGCCGGGCCTCGGGCGGCAGGCCCTTGCGCTCGGCCGCCGCCACGGCGGCGTCTCGGCTGTGGTCGCTGTCGGTCATGCGTCGCTTCCTCCCTGCCCAGTCTGCGCTGCATATGGTGAAGCCGCGCGCCGCCCGCTACCGTTGGCGCCGCGCGTGAAATGGTAGAAGGAGAACCGGAATGAGCGAGCGGCTGAGCGTCGACCTGACGGGGTTGCGGGTGCTGGTCACGGCGGGGGCCTCGGGGATCGGCCGGGCCGCGGTCGAGAGCTTCCTGGCCAACGGCGCCAGGGTGCACCTCTGCGACCTCGACGAGACGGCTCTGGCGGCGATCTCGGACGCCCTGCCTGCGGCCGGGACGACGCGCTGCGACGTCTCAGACCCGGCCCAGGTCGACGCGCTCTTCGAGGCGGCCGAGGCCTCGCTCGGCGGCCTCGACGTGCTGGTCAACAACGCCGGGGTCGCCGGTCCGACCCTGCCGGTCGAGGAGATCTCCGACGAGGACTGGCGCCGCACCCAGGCGGTCAACCTCGACGGCCAGTTCTTCTGCGTGCGCCGCGCCGTGCCGCTGCTGCGCCGCGCCGGCGGCGGCAGCATCGTCAACCTCTCCTCCGCGGCCGGCCGTTTCGGCTTCCCGCTGCGCACGCCTTATGCCGCCAGCAAGTGGGCGGTCGTCGGCTTCTCCAAGTCGCTGGCCATCGAGCTCGGCCCCGAGGGCATCCGGGTCAACGCGGTCTGCCCGGGCGCCGTCGCCGGCGAGCGCATCGACCGCGTGATCGCCGCCAAGGCCGCCCAGCGCGGCATCCCCGAGGCCGAGATGCGCGCCGAGAAGATCGCCAACGCCTCGCTGCGCTGCTTCGTCAGCCAGCAGGACATCGCCAACCAGATCCTCTACCTCTGCAGCCCGCTGGGCGCCACGATCAGCGGGCAGGCGATCGCCGTCGACGCGGGGCTGGAGGTGCTGCGCTAGACCTCAAGCCGCCCGGGGCGCGTCACCCAGCGGGGCGCCTCACCCGGCCGCCGTCGCGTCGTAGCGGCGCTGCATCTCCTCGGGCGAGACCTGCTCGATGGCGTGGCCGATCAACCAGTCGTAGCCGAAGGGGTCGCGCAGGGTGCCCGAGCGCTCGCCGTAGAAATGGTCCTGCGGCGCGCGCAGCAGCCTGGCGCCGGCCTCGACGGCCTGGGCGATCATGGCGTCGGCGTCGTCGACGTGCAGGTGGATGACGAAGCCGCTCGGCGCCTCGGGGTCGGGGGCGTGGCAGCCCATCTCGGGGAACTCGTCGGAGAGCATCACGATGGCCTCGCCGAACAGCAGCTCGACGTGGCCGATGCGGCCGCCCGGCTCGACCAGGCGGAACTTTTCGGTCGCGCCGAAGGCCGCCTTGTAGAAGGCGACGGCCTTCTCGGCGTTGCGGGCGCGCAGGTAGACGTAGACTTCGTGGATCGCCATGGCTGGCCTCCTCCTGTGATGGCGGCGCGATCCTGGCCCGGAGCCAGGCCGCCCGTCTTGAAGGAATCGGACTCGGGCCCGCCTCAAGCTCCTCCGTCAGGAGCGGGGGCTTGCAGCGGCACGTGGCGGGTCTCGGCCGGGGCGGCGCGGCGGTAGGCGCCCGGCGTCAGGCCGGCCAGGGCCTGGAACTCGCGGGTCAGGTGGGCTTGGTCGGCGTAGCCCTCGGCCGCCGCTAGCTCCGCCAGCGCCAGGCCCGGCGTCGCCGCCAGGCGCTCCAGGGCGAGGCCGAAGCGCCGCACCCGGCACCAGCTGCGCGGCGACAGGCCGACCGCCTCGCCGAAGCGGCGGGAGAGGTGGCGCTCGCTGACGCCGGCCTCGCGCGCCACCCGCCCGACCGGCCGCAGGCCGCGGAAGCCGGCCAGCGCCTCGGCGACCAGCGCGTCGAGCCGGCGCAGCGGCGCCAGGCGGGCGAGCAGCAGCGCCTCGAAGAGCGCGAGGCGCGCGGCGGGCGTCGGCCTTGCGGCGAGGCGCTCGCCGATCTCCGCGACCGCCGCCTCGCCCCACAGCAGCGCGAGCGGCGTGTGGGCGTGGGACAGCGGGCCGGCGGGGACGCCGAGCAGCGCCGCCGCGGCGCCGGGCCGGAGCAGGGCGCCGACGCTGGGCGCCGGCCGCGACAGGTCTTTGAGGTAGGGCGCCGCGCGGGCGCCGCCGACCAGGGCGCAGCCGACGCTCTCGCCGAGGCTGTCGCCCGGGTCGCGGAACACCCGCAGCGGCTCGCCGCCGAGCCGGAAGACGAGGTGCAGGGAGCCGGTCGGCAGCACCAGCTCGCGCGCCCTCTCGGGCGGGGCGGCGCCGGACCCGTCGGAGGCCCAGAGGCACTCGACGAAGGGCCGCAGCGGGGCGGAGGGCGGGCGGCGCAGGTACATGGCCGGGCAGGGTAGCGGAAAAGCCGCCAGGGGCGTCAGTGGAAGTCGCGGCTCCTGACCGCCAGCACCACGCCGGCCGGGAGGCCCCGCCGCGGCTTCTCGCGCTGGTCGGGCGAGGTCGAGTGCTTGACGTCGGCGCGCGCCAGCACCTCCTCGAAGGCCTTCTCCTCGCCCTTGGGCGGGTTGCTGTAGGGCGGGATGAAGAGGTCGCGCGGCCGCAGCTCCAGCTCGGCCAGGCGGTCCGAGAGGTCGAACAGGCGCTCGGCGACCAGGTGGATGACCGCGCCCTCGCGCTGCAGGCGCCCGGCGACGCCGAGCAGCTGCGCCTTCAGGACCAGCGGCCGGTAGCGCTCGAAGACCTTGGGCCAGATCACCAGGTTGGCGATGTCGGTCTCGTCCTCCAGGGTCAGGAAGATGACGCCGCTGGCGCTGCCCGGCCGCTGGCGCACCAGCACCAGCCCGGCGAGGCTGAGGCGCGCGCCGTCGCGGTGGCTGCGGGTGCGCGCGCAGGGGGCGTAACCGGCCTCCGTCAGCTCGCGCCGCAGGAAGCTCACCGGGTGGCTGCGCAGCGACAGCCGCAGGCTGGCGTAGTCCTGCACGACCTGCTCGCTCTCGGCCAGGCGCGGCAGGGCGACCGCCGGCTTGACCCCGC
Organism: Tistlia sp.; assembly: GCF_040905785.1. Classification (NCBI taxonomy): domain Bacteria; kingdom Pseudomonadati; phylum Pseudomonadota; class Alphaproteobacteria; order Rhodospirillales; family Rhodovibrionaceae; genus Tistlia; species Tistlia sp. Next base: position 33,233 of record NZ_JBBDQW010000014.1, on the reverse strand, counting down.
GCTCCTCCTCGCCTTGCGCTGCGAACAGCGGCAGCGGCGCGTCGTCGGGCAGGCCCTTGATCGCCCACAGCGCCTCGCGCCGGTCGAGGCCGAGCGAGCGCAGCGCGTCGCCGCGCGCCAGGGCCTCCAGGGCGCGCTGGCCGAGACCGGCGCGGCGCCACAGGGTCAGGGGGTCGGGATAGCCGTTGCCGCGTCGCTCGACCAGGCGCCGGCCGTCGGCCTCGGCCAGGCCCTTGATCTGGCGCAGCCCGAGGCGCAGGGCGCAGGCCGGCCCCTTCAGCGGATCGGCGGCCGGCTCCAGGCTGCAGTCCCAGCCGCTGCGGTTGATGTCGGGCCCGCGCACCTCGACGCCGTGCTCGCGGGCGTCGCGCACGATCTGGGCGGGCGCGTAGAAGCCCATCGGCTGGGCGTTCAGCAGGGCGCAGGCGAAGACGTCGGGATGGTGGCACTTCAGCCAGGCCGAGACGTAGACCAGCAGGGCGAAGCTGGCGGCGTGGCTCTCCGGGAAGCCGTAGGTGCCGAAGCCCTCGATCTGCTTGAAGCAGCGCTCGGCGAAGTCGCGCTCGTAGCCGCGCCGGACCATGCCCTCGATCATCTTCTCCCGGAACAGGTGGATGTCGCCGTTCTTGCGGAAGGTCGCCATGGCGCGGCGCAGGCGGTCGGCCTGCGAGGGCGTGAAGCCGGCGGCGACGATGGCGATCTTCATCGCCTGCTCCTGGAACAGCGGCACGCCGAGGGTGCGGCCCAGCACCTGGCGCAGCTCCTCGGAGGGAAACTCGACCTTCTCCTCGCCGTTGCGCCGGCGCAGGTAGGGATGGACCATGTCGCCCTGGATCGGCCCCGGGCGGACGATCGCGACCTCGACCACCAGGTCGTAGAAGGCGCGCGGCTTGAGGCGCGGCAGCATGGTCATCTGGGCCCGGCTCTCGACCTGGAAGACGCCCAGGGAGTCGGCCTTGCACAGCATGTCGTAGACCGCCGGGTCCTCGGCCGGCACGCTGGCCAGGTCGCAGATCCGGCCGTAGTGGCTGCGCAGCAGGTCGAAGCCCTTGCGCAGGCAGGTCAGCATGCCGAGCGCCAGCACGTCGACCTTGAGGATGCCGAGCGCCTCGATGTCGTCCTTGTCCCACTCGATGACCGTGCGCTCGGCCATGGCCGCGTTCTCGATCGGCACCAGCTCGTCGAGCCGGCCGCGGGTCATGACGAAGCCGCCGACGTGCTGCGACAGGTGGCGCGGGAAGCCGATCAGCTCGGCGGCCAGGTCGAGCGCCTGGCGCAGGCGCCGGTCCGTGGGGTCGAGCCCGAGCTCGCGCACCCGCTCGTCGGGCAGCGGCTCGCTCGACCAGCCCCAGACCGTGCCGGCCAGGGCGCCGACCGTGTCGGGCGACAGGCCGAGCGCCTTGCCGACCTCGCGCAGGGCGGCGCGCGACCGGTAGCAGATCACCGTCGCGGTCAGGCCGGCGCGCTCGCGGCCGTAGCGGGCGTAGATGTACTGGATGACCTCCTCGCGGCGCTCGTGCTCGAAGTCGACGTCGATGTCCGGCGGCTCGTTGCGCTCGGCCGAGACGAAGCGCTCGAACAGCAGCTCGGCGCGCTCGGGATCGACCGCGGTGATGCCCAGGCAGTAGCAGACCGCCGAGTTGGCGGCCGAGCCGCGGCCCTGGCAGAGGATGCCCCGGCTGCGGGCGAAGCGCACGATGTCGTGGACGGTCAGGAAGTAGGGCGCGTAGTCGAGCTGCGCGATCAGCGCCAGCTCGTGCAGGAGGGCGTGGCGCAGCTTCGCCGACAGGCCGTGGGGATAGCGCTCGGCGGCGCCCGCCCAGGTCAGCCGCTCCAGGGCCTGCTGCACGCTCTCCTCGCGGTCGGTCAGCTCCTCCGGATACTCATAGCGCAGCGCCTCGAGCGAGAAGCGGCAGCGCCGGACGATCTCCAGGCTGCGCGCCACCGCCTCGGGGTAGCCGGCGAACAGGCGGGCGATCTCGGCCGGCGGCTTGAGGTGGCGCTCGGCGTTGGCGGCGAGGCGCCAGCCGGCGGCGTCGACGGTGACGCCCTCGCGGATGCAGGCCAGCACGTCGGCGAGCGGCCTGCGCGCCGGGTGGTGCAGGTGGACGTCGTTGACCGCGACCAGCGGCGCGCCGCTCTCGGCCGCCAGCCCGGCGAGCCGCCGCAGGCGCCGCGCGTCGTCGCCGCGGTAGAGCAGGCTGGCCGCCAGGTGGACGCGGCCGGGCAGGGCGCCGGCCAGGCGGCGCAGCGCCTCGGGGAAGCCGGCCTCCAGGCGCTGCTGGGGCGTATCGGGCGGCAGCACGATCAGCTGCTGGCCCTCGGCCTTGGCCAGCAGGTCGTCCAGGGTGAAGCGGCATTCGCCCTTGCCGGCGCGCCGCTTGCCCAGGGTCAGCAGCCGGCAGAGCCGGCCGTAGGCCGCGCGGTCCTCGGGATAGCAGAGGATCTCCGGCCCGTCCTCGGGCACCAGCCGGGCGCCGACCAGAAGGCGCAGGCCGAGCTCCTTGGCCGCGACGTGGGCGCGCACCGCGCCGGCCAGGGAGTTGCGGTCGGCGATCCCCAGCGCCGCCAGCCCCAGCGCCCTGGCCTGGGTCACCAGTTCCTCCGGATGCGAAGCGCCGCGCAGGAAGGAGAAGTTGCTCGCGACCGCGAGCTCCGCGTAGCTCATGGCGCAAGCCGCGTCATTCCGCCGCCTCGCCCGTCGTCCCCCGCGTCCTTTCCCGTCGCCCCGCCTCCTCCCCGTCATCCCCGTGAAAACGGGGATCCATAGGGAGTCTCGGCGGAGTTGAACCGGCAGGCTTGAGTGCGGACGGCGAGTCTCCATGGATCCCCGCTTTCGCGGGGATGACGAGTGGGTGTCGGAAAAGACGAGGAAATGAACGTAATCCTTTGAAACAAATAAACTTCACCCGAGCCGGTATCGTCACCCGAACAATCCCTGCAGGAACCAGCGGCCGCCGCCCGGGCCTTCGGGCGGGCCGCTGCGGTAGAGCCAGAAGCGGCGGCCGTCCTCGTCCTCGACGCGGAAGTAGTCGCGGGCGCCTTCGCTGGCGCTGCTGGGGTCGGCCAGCCACCACTCGGCGCCGACCCGCTCCGGGCCCTCGGCGCGCACCACGCGGTGCAGCAGGCGGCGCCAGCGGAACTGGCGGGGCGGGCTGTCGGGCAGGGCGGCGACGACCTCGATCGGCTCGGGCCGGGCGAGCAGGCGCGGCGGCCGCGGCAGGCCGCGCGGCCAGGCGGCGGCGGCCTGGCGGGGCGGCCGGGCGAAGGGCGCCAGCGGCTCGGTCGCGCGCTCGGGCAGGTGGCTCTCGCGCGGGGCCGGGCGGGTCACGCTGCCGGCGCCGAGCCGGTTCTCCAGGCGGTCGACCAGGGCCGCCAGGTCGTCTTCCGGATCCTTCGGGCGCGTCGCGGCCCGAGCCGAGGAGAGCGCAAGCTGCAGGGCGTCGAGCGGCTCGGTCTCGGGCGCCGAGACGACCAGGGCGTCGACGCCGAAGCCGGGGTCGAGCCGCTCGAGGCGCTGGGCGAAGAGCCGCTTCAGGCGGTCGGCCTCGCGGCTGGCCCGGCTCAGGCCGATGCCCTGGCGCTGGACGCTGCCGTCGACCCGGTGCAGCGCCAGCTCGACGCGCCGGGCGCCGAGCCCGGCCGCCTCGAGCCGCTCGCAGAGTCCGATCAGCAGCCCCTCCAGGCCGCGCGCCAGGTCCTCGGCGGCGGCGATCGGCTCGCCGAAGACCCGCCGCACGCGCTGCGCCGGCACCGGCCGGCGCGGCGAGACCGGCTCGTCGAGCTGCCCGAAGGCCTGGCGCAGGCGCCGCGCGACCGCCGGGCCGGCGCGCGCGGTCAGGGTCTCGGGCGGCAGGGCGGCGAGCTGGCCGATGCGCAGCAGGCCGAAGCGGGCGAGCAGCTCGACCTGGCCGTCGGGCAGGCGCAGGCCGGCGGCCGGCAGCCCGGCCAGAATCTCGGCCTGGCGGCCCGGTGCGACCAGCCGGAAGGGCGCGGCGGTGCCGGTGGCGTAGCGGGCCGCGGCCCAGGCGGCGCCCGGCGTGCCGGCCACGGCGAGGCGGCCGTGGTGGCCGCGCCGCCGGAAGCCGCCGCCGCCGATCCGCCCGAGCCGGGACAGCAGGTCGCCGGCCAGGGCGGCCTCGCCGCCGAACAGGTGGGCGCAGCCGGTGACCTCGAGCAGCAGGCCGGCGGCGCCCGCCGGCTCGGCGACGGGATCGAGCGCCACCCAGGGGCTGTAGCGCTCCAGCCAGTCGGCCAGCGCCTCCAGGGCGCGCCGCTCGGCCGGACGGTCGCGCTCCAGGACCCGCAGGCCGGGGGCCAGGGCGCGGGAGTCGGCCAGGGCCATGCCCGGCGCCAGGCCGGCCTCGACGGCCCGGCGGTCGAGCGCCGAGAGCAGCGGCCGGCCGGCCTCGGCCTCGACCAGGACCAGGGGCCGCTCAGCCGGCGCGCCGCTCGCAGCCGGCTCCAGCTTGCCCAGCTCGCCCCCGGTCAGTTCGCCCAGGGCCAGCTCGATCGCGAAGTCCGGCAGCCAGAGCGAGAGCACCCGCCGGGGCCCGGCCGGGCTGGTTTCGGGGGTCTGCCTCCTCTCGAGGGGGGGCGTCGTCCCAGGGGCTGTGCTCATCGTGCCACTCCAGCAGGAAGTCCTCGGGCCGGCCGCCGCGGCAGCGCTCCAGGGCGACGCGCCAGCGCGGCCGGCCGACCAGCTCGGCGGGCAGAGCGGGGTCCGAGGGCGCGGCGGCGATCCGCCAGCGGGTCAGGGCCGGGCTCGCCAGCCGCTCGCCGCGGCCGGCCAGGCGCGGGCGATGCAGCAGCAGGCAGGGTCGCCCCGCGCTCTCGGCGGCGAGCTGCAGGCGGCGGGCGGCCAGGGCGTCGAGGGCGTCGACCTCGCCGACCACGGCGGCCAGTTCGCCGCAGCGCAGCGCCTCCTCGAGCGCCCAGAGCGCGTCGAGGCGGTTGCGCACCCGGACCTGCAGCAGCCGCCCGGGCGCGATCCCGGCCGCCGCGGCGGCCGGCGCGTGAAGGTCGCCGGCCTGGGAGACCCAGAGCAGCCGGCCCGGGCGCGCATCCAGGATGCGCGCGGCGAGGGTGAGGCAGAAGCCGGCCGCTGGGCCGTCGTCCCACTCGGCGCGCTGCGGCAGAATCTCGTGCAGTCCGGCCAGCGCCAAGCCGCCGCCGGGGAGCGCCTCGTCGAGCGCGGCGATGCCGAGCGGCAGGCGGGGTGCGGGGTCGGTGCCCTGCCGCTCGAGGCTGCGGACCCGCGCGCGCAGGTCCAGGAGCTTGGGAGCCTTGAGGCTGGCGGTGGAAACCATGGTCTGCCGTCCTGCGCTGCCTGATGTTCCCTTTATGTTCTAATGCGCGGACGGCAGAACTTCAAGGCGGCAGAACTTCAAGGCGGCAGAACTCAAGGACGACAAAACTTCAATCCGGCAAGGGCGGGCTCTCCTCCCTCGCCAGCGACCCGGCCCGAGTCTCCTCCGGCGTCACTCGGTGCCGAGCAGCGCCTTGGCCTCGGCGAGCTGCGCCCGGCAGCCCTGCTCGTCGCCCGCCTGGGCCTTCTCCAGGGCGGCCTTGACCAGATCGCTGGCCTGGGTGCGCGTTGCCTCGTCGAGCTCGCGGACGACCTGGCGCTGGTGCGGCGAGACGGCCTCGGTGTTGCCGGTGCTGCCGGTCGTCTCGGCAACCTGCTCCTTGTCGCCGGACAGCACCTCTTCCTGGTGCTGGGTCGCGGGCAGGCCTGATTCCTCGGCCGCCTTGTCCCCCTCCTTGTCCCCCTCCAGGACCTGCTGCTGGTGCGGGCTGGCGGGCATGGCGGAGTCGTCCGCGGCAGCACCGGTCTCGTGGGCGACGATCGCCGAATCCAGCTTCTGGGCTTCCTGCGCGCAGTCGGCGAAGGCCGGGCCGGCCAGGAAGATCACGGCGGCGCCTGCCGCCAGGGCTCGGATGGTCATCTTCGGTTCCTCCGTTGCGCGCCGCGGCTTCGAGGCCGCGGCGTCTGCGGGAAGAACGATCCCTGCGGGGCGGGCGTTCCGGGCCAGGGTGGAGTCGGGGGCGGCCCCGGGGGGCCTCAGTGGTCCGAGCGGTGCAGCACCTGCTCGGCGACGCCGGTTTCGTAGGCCAGCGCCTCGGGCGTCAGCACGGCGCCCATGGGATGCAGCGAGCGGATCAGGCCCTTGCGCTCCAGGATCGCGAAAACGTTGGCGTTGGCCAGACCGCTGGCGTCGCGGCCGAGCACCACGGCATCGCCGATGTGGAAGTGGTTGCCGTGCGCCGGCGGGAAGTTCCCGACCATGACGCTGCCCGCCTCGTCGCCGGGCTGGGCGTGGTTCGGGCTGCGCGCCATCTGCTGCAGCAGCGCCAGGGTCTTGAGCTGCAGCGTGTTGAGCTTCAGCGGGTTCTTCTTCGGTGCCATGGCCCCGAGCCATAGCGCGGCCCGCGCGCCGCGCCAAGAGCCATTGCAGTGGCTGGCGAGGATGGAGGGGCCGCCCTGGATGACGGGAGAAGAGTGCCTCCTCTCGTCATCCCGGACGCCTAGGTGAGCCCGAGAGCCGGAGGCGATCGGGTGCGAGCCTCGCGATCCGGGATCCACCGTGCCCCGCCCCGTGGCATCATTCCGGACATGCGCCAGCCCTGCGTCTACATCCTCGCCAGCCGCCGCAACGGGACGCTCTACGTCGGTGTCACCAGTGACATCGCCGCGCGGGCCTGGCAGCACAGGAGCGGCGGCGTCGAGGGCTTCACAAGCCGCTACGGGGTCCATTGCCTAGTGCACGTCGAGTTCCTCGACCGGATGGAGGACGCGATCCTGCGCGAGAAGAAGCTCAAGCGCTGGAAGCGGGCCTGGAAGATCGCCCTGATCGAGGAGCGCAATCCGGACTGGCGGGACCTCTACGACGAGCTGCAGCGCTGACCTGCCCGACCGTGCCCCTGGATCCCGGATCGCAAGGCTCGCCAGCCGGAAGCCTGGCGGCTTCCGGGGCTCGCCTAGCGTCCGGGATGACGGGGAAGTGTGCCCCCCCTTCCCGGACGCGAAGGCGAGCCCCCGGCCTCACATCCGCTTCGCGACCTCCTCGAGCATCACCTCGGTGGCGCCGCCGCCGATCGACTGGATGCGGGCGTCGCGGACCATGCGCTCGATCGGGTAGTCGCGCATGTAGCCGTAGCCGCCGTGGAACTGCTGGCAGGCATACATCACGCGGTTGACCAGCTCGCCGCAGAGCGCCTTGACCATCGAGACCTCCTTGACCGCGTCGCGGCCCTGGGCGTCGAGCCAGGCGGCGTGCCAGACCAGCTGGCGGGCGGCCTCGACCTCGCCCTCCAGGGCGGCCAGCTTCTGGCGCACGGCCTGCTTGTCCCACAGGGTGCCGCCGAAGGCCTGGCGTTGGCGCACGTACTCCAGGGTCATCTCGATCGCCTTGCGGCTCTCGCCGACGCCCATGGCGCCGAGCACGATGCGCTCGTTCTGGAAGTTCTTCATGATCGCGTAGAAGCCGCGGTCGACCTCCCCCAGCAGGGCGTCGGCCGGCAGGTCGCAGTCCTCGAAGGCGAGCTCGGCGGTGTCGGAGGCCAGCCAGCCCATCTTGTCCAGCTTGCGCGCCACCGAGAAGCCGGGCGTGCCCTTCTCGACGACGAACATCGAGATGCCGCGCGAGGCCTTGGCCTGCGGGTCGCTGCGCGCGGCGACGAAGTAGAGGTCGCCGAGCGCGCCGTTGGTGATGAAGGTCTTGCTGCCGTTCAGCCGCCAGCCGTTGCCGCGCCGCTCGGCCCGGGTCTTCAGCGCCGCCACGTCGGAGCCGCCGCCGGGCTCGGTGACCGCGACCGCGGTGATGGCGCGGCCGGCGACGACGTCAGCCATGTAGCGCTCGAGTTGCTCGGGCGAGCCGAAGCGCGCCAGGTGCGGCGAGGCCATGTCGGTGTGCACCAGCACGGTGATGTTGAAGCCGGCGCAGGTCGAGCGCGACAGCTCCTCGACGAAGGCCACGGTCGCCAGGGTGTCGAGGCCCGAGCCGCCGTAGCGCTCGGGGTAGCGGATGCCCAGGAAGCCGAGCTCGCCCATCCGGCGCAGCACCTCGCGCGGCACCTGTCCGGCGGCCTCCCAGGCCTCGACGTGGGGCACGACCTCGCTGGCGACGAAGCGCCGGACCTGGTCGCGCAGCGCCTCCAGGGTCTCGTTGTCGTAGACGGTCGGGTTGCTCACGCGCGCTCTCCCTCTTGCGGCGCCGGTTCTTCCCCGCTCCCGCCCCCACTCCCGCCGGGGATGTCCGGCTCGATCTCGACCAGCAGGTCGCCGGCGCCGACCGGCTGGCCGGCGGCGCAGGCGACCGCCGTGACGCGGCCGGCGAGGCCGGCGCGCAGGGTCTGGAACAGCTTCATGGATTCGATGACGACCAGCGGCGTGCCGGCCTCGACGCGGTCGCCGGGCGCGACCTCGAGCGAGGCCACCAGGCCCGGACCGGCGGCGCGGACCTGCCCCTCGCCGGCCGCCTGCGGGGCCGCGCGGCGCCAGGCGGCCAGCCCCTCGAGCGCGCGGAAGCGGCGCCAGCCGGCGCCGCCCTCGAGGTCGATCGTCTCGCCCTCGACCCGGAAGCGGAAGGCCAGGCTGCGGCCCTCGTGGGCCAGGGCCAGGCGCTCGCCCGCCAGGGCGTAGCGGAGGACCAGCGGCGGCGCTTCGGCGCCGATCTCCTCGATCCGCGCCTCGCCGGCCGAGAGCGTCAGCCAGAAGGCGCGGCGCTCCCCCTTGGCGTCGAGCAGCACCACCGGCGAGCGTCCGGCGAGGCCGGCGGCGGCGCCCAGGCGCCAGCCAGCCAGTGCCGACCAGGGCGAGGCGCCGGGCCGCGGCCCGGCCCGCAGCGCCAGGATCGCGGCGGCGGCCTCGAGCGGCTCCTCGGGCGCGCGCCAGCCGCCGGGGAAGCGCTCGGCCAGCAGGTGCGTGGTCACGGCGCCGGCGGCGAAGGCCTCGTCGCCGAGGACGTCGCGCAGGAAGGCGGCGTTGCTGGTGACGCCGAGCAGCAGGGTCTCACCGAGCGCCTGGCGCAGGCGCGCCAGCGCGGTCGCGCGGTCGGGGCCGTGGGCGATGACCTTGGCGAGCAGCGAATCGTAGTAGGGCGTCACGGCCTGGCCCTCGGCGACGCCGGACTCGACCCGGATTCCGGGGCCGCCGGGCAGCGCCAGGGCGACGATGCGGCCGGTCTGGGGGCGGTGGTCGTCGGCGGCGTCCTCGGCGTTGAGGCGCGCCTCGATCGCCCAGCCGCAAGGCCGTAACGCCTCCTGGGCGAGCGGCAGCGGCTGGCCGGCGGCGACGCGGATCTGCCACTCGACCAGGTCGAGGCCGCCGGTGCTCTCGGCCAGGATCGCCTCGGTCACCGGATGCTCGACCTGGAGACGGGCGTTCATCTCCAGGAAGAAGAAGGCGCCGGTGCCGGCGTCGAGCACGAACTCGACGGTGCCGGCGTTATCGTAGCCGATCCGGCGGACCAGCTTCAGCGCCGCCTCGTGCAGGGCGCGGCGCGTCTTGGCCTCGAGGCCGGGGGCCGGCGCCTCCTCGATCAGCTTCTGGTGGCGGCGCTGCACCGAGCAGTCGCGCTCGTGGAGGTGGACCGCGCCGCCGTGGCGGTCGCCGAAGACCTGCACCTCGACATGGCGCGGGCTGGCGACGTAACGCTCGACCAGCAGGCGGCCGTCGCCGAAGGCGGCCTCGGCCTCGCGGCGCGCCTGCGCGACCGCCTCGGCGAGCGCCTCCGGCCGCTCGACGATGCGCATGCCGCGGCCGCCGCCGCCGGCGCTGGCCTTGACCAGCAGCGGAAAGCCGAGCGCCCCGGCCGCCGCGACCAGGCCGGCGTCGCCCGGGGCGACGCCCGGCCCCTCCTCGACGCCCGGGACCACCGGCACGCCGGCATCGGCGGCCAGGCGCTTGGCCGCGATCTTGTCGCCGAGCGCGCGCATCGCCGCGGGCGAGGGCCCGACGAAGAGCAGGCCGGCGGCGGCGCAGGCCTCGGCGAAATCGGCGTTCTCGGCCAGGAAGCCGTAGCCGGGGTGGATCGCCCCGGCGCCGCTCGCCAGGGCCGCGCGGATCAGCTGGGCGCCGTCGAGATAGCCCGAGGCGGGCTCCGGTCCCTCCAGCGCCACGGCCGCGTCGCAGGCCCCGACATGGGGCGCGCCGGCGTCGGCCGCGGCATGGACGGCGACGCTGCGGATGCCGAGGGCGCGGCAAGTGCGCGCGATGCGCAGCGCGATCTCGCCGCGATTGGCGATCAGCAGGCAGCGGGGCAGCGCCCCGGGTGGCAGGGAAGTCATTCGCCGCGCCAGGAGGGGGTGCGCTTGGCCAGGAAGGCGGCGATGCCCTCCTGCCCCTCGGCGCTCTCCCAGCCGTCGGCCAGCGCCCTGGCGCTATAGTCCAGGCTGGCCTCGAGGTCGTGGCCCTCGACGTAGCGGATCAGCCTCTTGGTCGCGGCCGCGGCGCCGGGCGCCGCCTGCAGCAGCTCGGCGACCTCGGCCTCGACCGCGGCGTCCAGCGCCTCGGCCGGCACCGCCGCGGCGAGCAGGCCGAGCTGCACCGCCTCGCCGGCCCCGAAGGTGCGGCCGGACAGCATGACCCGGCGGCAGTTGCCGGCGCCGAGACGGCGCACCACGAAGGGCGAGATGTTGGCCGGCAGCAGGCCCAGGCGGACCTCGGTCAGGCCGAAGCGCGCGCCCTCGACGCCGATCGCGATGTCGCAGACCGAGATCAGGCCGGTGCCGCCGCCGTAGGCGCCGCCGTTGATCCGGCCGACCAGCGGCCGGGGCAACTCGTCGAGCGTGCGCAGCATCGAGCCCAGGGCACGGCTGCCGGCGATGCGCTCCTCGCGGCCGCTGTCGACCTGGCGGCGGAACCAGCGCAGGTCGCCGCCCGCCGAGAAGGACCGCCCCTCGCCGGTCAGCACCACGACGCGCACCCCCGGATCGGCGGCCAGCCGCTCGGCCGCGCGCTGCAGCTCGGCGATCACCGTCTCGTCGAAGGCGTTGTGCACCTCGGGCCGGGCCAGGGTCAGGGTGGCGACGCCGCGGGCGTCGCAGGCCAGGGTCAGGGTCTGGAAGGTCTCGCTCATGGTCGGGCTCCGGGTCCTCGGCGTTTCGCGGGTCTTGGGCGTTTCGCCGGCCTTACATGCGGAACACGCGGGCGTCGCGCGGCGCCGCCTCGGAGCGGCTCGCCGCCAGCGCCAGGCAGAGCCCGAGGACGTCGCGGGTCTCGGCCGGCTCGAGGATGCCGTCGTCCCACAGCCGCGAGGTCGCGTAGTAGGGGTCGGACTGCTCGGCGTACTGCGCGCGCACCGCCCGCTCGATCTCCTCGAGCTCGCCCGGCGCGGGCGGGCCCTGGCGCTGCGAGGAGCGGCGCAGCTCGAGCATGACGTTGGCGGCGATGTCGGCGCTCATGGTCGCGCACTCGGCGCTCGGCCAGGCGAAGAGGAAGTCGGGCCAGAAGCCGCGCCCGCACATGCCGTAGTTGCCGGCGCCGTAGGAGCCGCCGAGGATCACCGTCAGGCGCGGCACCCGCGCCGTCGCCATGGCGTAGACCATCTTGGCCGAGTTCTTGGCGATGCCGCCGCGCTCGGCCTCGCCGCCGACCATGAAGCCGGAGATGTTCTGCAGGAACAGCAGCGGCACGCCGCGCTGGTCGCAGAGCTGGACGAAGTGCGCCGCCTTCAGCGAGCTGTCGGAATAAAGCGGCCCGTTGTTGGCCAGGATGCCGACGGCGAAGCCGTGGATCCAGGCGGTGCCGCAGACCAGGGTCTCGCCCCAGGCGGGCTTGAACTCGACGAACTCGCTGTCGTCGACCAGGCGGGCCACGACCTCGCGCATGTCGTAGGGCTGGCGGCGGTCGGCCGGGATCACGCCCGCCAGCTCCTCGGGCGGGCGGCGCGGCGGCCGGACCGCGCGCGGCGGCGCCAGGTCCCGCTCGATCGCCAGGGAGGCGACGATCTCGCGCAGCTTGGCCAGGGCCTCGTACTCGTCCTCGGCGAGCCAGTCGGAGACGCCCGAGACGCGGCTGTGCATCTCGGCGCCGCCCAGGGCCTCGGCGTCGATCTCCTCGTTGATCGCGACCTTGACGATCGAGGGCCCGCCCAGGTGGATGCGGCCCTGGCCGCGGACCATGACGACCTCGTCGGAGAGCGCCGGGATGTAGGCGCCGCCCGCGGTGCAGCCGCCGAAGACCGCCGAGACCTGCGCGAGGCCGGCCGCCGACATGCGGCACTGGCGCAGGAAGGCGTTGCCGAAGTGGTCCTTGTCCGGGAAGACTTGGTCCTGCTGCGGCAGGTTGGCGCCGCCGCAGTCGACGAGATAGAGGCAGGGCAGCCGCTGCTGCTCGGCGATCTCCTGGGCGCGGACGTGCTTCTTGACGGTCTCGCGGTAGAAGGAGCCGCCCTTCACCGTGGCGTCGTTGGCGATGACCATGACCGGCGTGCCGGCGACCAGGCCGATGCCGGCAAAGGCGCCGGCGGCCGGCACCTCGTCGGCGTACTGGCCCCAGGCCGCCAGCGGCGCGATCTCCAGGAAGGGGCTGCTGGGGTCGAGCAGCAGGTCGATCCGCTCGCGCGCCGGCAGCTTGCCGCGCGCCCGGTGGCGCTCGAGGTGGCTGCCGCGGCCGCCGAAGGCGGCGTGGGCCAGGCGCTCGCGCAGGGTCGCCAGGCGCGCCTCGTAGGCCGTGCGGTTGGCCTCGAAGGCGGCCGAGCGCGGGTCGAGGGCGGTTTCCAGGATCGCCAAGCGTCAGTCCTCCCGGCAGGCAGGCGTGAGGGGTTCGGGCGCGAGGCCGCGCCAGAGGATGTCGGCGTAGCTCTCGGCCAGCCGCTCGACGCCGCCGCGCGCCGGCTCGAACCACTCGAGCGAGGCGTTGAGCGCGCCGATCAGCAGCAGCCGCACCGAGCGCGGCTCGGCGTCGGCGCGCAGCGCGCCGCGCGCCTGGGCCTCGGCCAGCAGGGCGTCCCAGTAGGCGTCGTAGGCCTGGCGCACGGCCAAGCTGCGCCGGCGCACGCTCTCCGGCGCCTGGCCGAAGATCCGGACGTTGGCCGAGGTGTAGTCGCTGAGCCGCAGCAGGCTGCGCAGGTGGCCCAGGATCGCGGCGCGCAGCAGGCTCGCCCCGTCGGCGTCGGCCGGCAGCCTTCCGACCGCCTCGGCGACGCCCTGGTGGACCGCGCGGATGCCCTCGTCGAGGATCTCGACCACCAGGTCCTCCTTGGAGCCGAAGTGGTAGTAGAGGCTGCCGGCCTGCAGCCCCGCCTCGGCCGCGATCGCGCGCAGCGAGACGCCGGCGTAGCCCTGCTGGCGGAACAGCCGCGCGGCGACGTCGAGGATGCGCCGGCGGGTCTCGGCCGCCCCGCTCTCCTGGCGCTGTGGATCGGCGCTTGCCATCTAACGAACGTTAGGCAGAATCGGGTGAAAGTCAAACAGGGGAGGAAGACCCATGGCGCGACGGCTGGAAGAGAGCTCGATCCTGCTGACCGGCGGCACCGCCGGCATCGGCCTGGCCTGTGCCACGGCCCTGGCCGAAGCCGGGGTGCCGCGACTGATGCTGGCCAGCCGCACGGCCGCGCGCGGCGCCGAGGCGATCGCCGCCCTGCGCGCGGCGGCGCCCGCGACCAAGGTCCGCTTCCTCGCCGCCGACGTCACGACGCCCGAGGGGGCGACCGCGGCTGCCGCCGCCTGCGCCGAGGCCTACGGCCGAATCGACGCCCTGGTCTCGACGGCCGGCGGCGAGGCCCTGCCCAAGCTGCTCCACGAGCAGCCGATCGAGACGCTGCCCGAGACCCTGCGCACCATCACCTCGGGCGTGCTGCTGCCGGCGCGCGCGGTGCTGCCCTACATGACCGAGGCCGGCGGCGGCTCGATCGTCTGCATCGCCTCGGACGCCGCCAAGGTCGCGACCCCCGGCGAGGTCACGATCGGCGCCGCCATGGCCGCCATCGTGATGTTCTGCCGCGCCCTGGCGATCGAGGCCAAGCGCTCGGGCATCCGGGTCAACGCCATGACGCCCTCGGTCGTGCGCGGCACGCCGCTCTACGAGCAGAGCCGCCAGGACCCCTTCGCCAGCCGCCTCTTCGCCAAGGCCGAGCAGGCTGCCCGCCTCGGCGTCGCCGAGCCCGGCGACCTCGGCGCGCTGGCGGTCTTCCTCTGCAGCCCCGCCTCCGCCCGCCTGACCGGCCAGGCGATCTCGGTCAACGGCGGCATCTCGGCGGCCTAGCCCCTATTGCGCCGGCTCCAGCAGGACCGTCTCGCCCCAGCCTTCCCCCGGCTCGAGCGGCACCTGCACGTACTCCCCGGCGCGCCACAGGGGCACTTGGTCGCGGAAGTTCTCGGCGTTGAACCAGCCGTCCTGGCCGCCGAGCAGAACAAACCAGTTGGCGTCGGGGTCCGAGAGGTCGGAGAGGTGGCGCGACTGGCTGCCGTAGCGGGTCGGGTGGCGCTCGGTGGTCAGCGCGTGGGCGGTCTTCATGAGGGTCGAGGTCGAGCCGCCGGTCGGATGGTCGGCGAAGCGGTAGCGCGCGCCGAGCAGCGGCAGGTTGCCGAGCGGGTGCTGCAGGACCAGGCGGTGCTGCGCGCCCCAGGTGCCGAAGCGCTCGACGCCGGGCGCGGCCCCGGCGAGGGCCTCGGCCAGGGCCGGCTGCAGGGTGGCGTCGGGCAGCGCCGCGAGCCCCTCTGCGATCAGCCGGAAAGGCCGGCCGCCGGCGTCGAAGGCGGCGAGGTCGGCGTCCTCGAACAGCGCCTCGACGAGCGGCGCCAGGGTCTGCTCGAAGGCCAGGGCCCCGCGGCTGTCCGCCCGGTAGTGGCCGTCCCAGCCGCGCAGCAGCGCCAGCACCTCGGCCGGCTCCTCCGCCAGCGCCAGGCCCTCGGCGCGGCGCAGCAGGACGTCGCGAATGGCGACCGCCGAGGCCATGTAGACGTCGCGCTGCAGGGCGGCGAGCTGCTCGAGCGAGATCTCGGGATCGGCGGCGAGCAGCGCCTGGAGCCGCTCCATGCGGTCGTTCGAGGAGAAGAACCAGCCGACCGGCACCGCGGCCTCGGCGCCGCGGTTGTTGGCCGAGGCGAGCAGCCCGGACTGCGGCCGGAAGACCTGCGGCAGGTCCGCGGTCCCGATCATTCGCTCCCAGTCCGCGGCCGCCGAGAGCGGGCGGATCAGGTCGTCGGGCGGGGTCATGGCGCGCGCCGGCAGCCGGGTCGCCATGACCTGCCCGATGTCGCCGGCGGCATCGGCGTAGAGGAAGTTCTGCGGCGCGATGGCGTAGTCCGCCAGCGCCGCGCGGAAGCCTTCCCAGTCGCGCGCCCGATTGAGCGCCAGCAGGGCCGAGAGCTCGTCGCTGGGGCCGTGGCCGACCCACTTCAGCGCCGCCTCGGCCGCGCCCGCCTCGACCAGCGGCGCGTCGGTGATCACCGGGCCGTGGGGCGAGTGGCGGATCTCGACCTCCTCGTCGAACCACCAGCGCACCGCGACCGCCTGGCGCTCCGTCTCGAAGGCCTCCGGCGGCAGGCCGGAGACGTCGATCAGGTCGCTGTTCGCCGAGCGCAGGTTGGTGCCGCCCCAGGCGATCCAGGGGTTGCGGCCGACCGCCACGAAGGGCAGTCCCGGCACCATCAGGCCGACGACGTGGTAGCTCGGCGTCCGGTAGCCGGCGACGATCCAGGCGTTCGGCAGGGTGACACCCAGGTGCGGGTCGTTGGCCATCAGGGCGCCGCCGCTGGCGCTGCGCCCGGCGGCGACGGCGACCGAGTTGGAGCCGCTGCGGCCGAGGCCGCCCAGGATGTCCTCGAGCAGGCGCGTCTCGCCCTCGCCCTCCAGCCGGTAGCTGGCCGTCGAGTTGCTGCCGGCCTCGAGCAGGCGCGCCCAGAGCTCGGGCCAGTCCTCGCGCTCGCGCTGCTCCAGCAGGCCGAACCAGACCAGCCAGTTGACGTCGGTCGACACCAGGCGGCCGATCGTCACCACGTCCTCGGGCGTCCAAGGCTCGCGCTCCAGGTCGAAGAGCGCGAACTCGTGGGGCAGCGCCTCGGTCGTCGCCAGGTAGTGGTTCACGCCCTCGAGGTAGGCGTCCAGCCAGGCGCGGCTCTCGGCCGGCATGGCGGCGACGATCCCCGGCGCGGCCCTGCCGAAGCCGAGGATGCGCAGGGACTTGTCGATGTCGGCGGCGAAGGGGCCGACCATCTCGGCGATGCGCCCCTGGGCGATGCGGCGCAGGCTCTCCATCTGGCCGAGCCGCAGGTGGGCATGGACCAGGCCCAGCACGAAGGCGCCGTCGCGGTCGGTCTCGGCCTCGACGAAGGGCACCATGCGCTCGTTCCAGCGGATCGTGACCGGCCGTTCCAGGGGCAGGTCCCGCGTCGGGAAGGCGGCGAGCCGCTCGCCGCGCTCGCTCGGCGCCGGCAGGCCGCCGAGGACGGCGCAGCCGCCCAGGGCCAGGGTCGCGAGCAGCGCCGCCAGCGGCGCCGTCACTCCGTTGCGCATGGGCGAGCGTCCCCTCCTGCCGTTGCCGTTCTTCCAGTTAGGCAGCAAGAGGCCGCCGACCAGGGCCCCGCGCGCCTCTTTCGGCCGGCCCCTTTCGCCGGGCCGCCCCATCCGGCAAGCTGGCGGCCGACTCAGGCAAGGGAGGATCGGGGCCGATGGCCGAGGCCGTGGAGCGCAGCGAGCTGGGCACCTTCGACTACATCGTGGTCGGCGCGGGCAGCGCCGGCTGCGTGCTGGCGAACCGCCTGTCGGCCGACCCCAAGGTCTCGGTGCTGCTGCTCGAGGCCGGCGGCAAGGACGACTGGATCTGGTTCAAGATCCCGATCGGCTACCTCTACTGCATGGGCCACCCGCGCGCCGACTGGGGCTTCAAGACCGCCGAGGACCCGGGGCTGAACGGCCGCTCCCTGGCCTACCCCCGCGGCCGCGTGCTGGGCGGCTGCTCCTCGATCAACGGCATGATCTACATGCGCGGCCAGGCCCGCGACTACGACCTGTGGCGCCAGATGGGCAACGCCGGCTGGGCCTGGGACGACGTGCTGCCCTACTTCAAGCGCTCCGAGGACCACTACAAGGGCGAGACCGCGCTGCACGGCGCCGGCGGCGAGTGGCGGGTCGAGAAGCAGCGCCTGCGCTGGGAGATCCTGGAGGCCTTCCGCGAGGCGGCGATCGCCGTCGGCATCCCGCCGACCGAGGACTTCAACGGCGGCGACAACGAGGGCGTCGGCCTGTTCGAGGTCAACCAGCGGCGCGGCCGGCGCTGGAGCACCTCGGTCGCCTTCCTGAAGCCGGTCCTGGAGCGGCCCAACCTGACCGTGCTGACCCACGCCCAGGCCGAGCGGCTGCTGCTGGAGGGGCGGCGCTGCCGCGGCGTCGCCTTCCGCCACGAGGGCCGGCCGGTCTCGGCGCAGGCGCGCGGCGAGGTGATCCTGGCCTCCGGCGCGATCGGCTCGCCGCAGCTGCTGCAGCTCTCGGGCATCGGTCCCGGCGCCCTGCTGCAGGAGCGCGGCGTTCCGGTCGAGCACGACCTGCCGGGCGTCGGCGGTAACCTGCAGGACCACCTGCAGATTCGCGCGGTCTATCAGGTTCATGGGGTCAAGACCCTGAACCAGCAGGCCAATTCCCTGTTCGGCAAGGCCGCCATGGCGCTGGAGTACGCGCTCAACCGCTCCGGGCCGCTGACCATGGCGCCGAGCCAGCTCGGCGCCTTCGCCAAGTCCGACCCCAGCCAGGAGACGCCGAACCTGGAGTACCACGTCCAGCCGCTCAGCCTGGACCGCTTCGGCGACCCGCTGCACCGCTTTCCGGCCTTCACGGCCAGCGTCTGCAACCTGCGTCCCGAGAGCCGCGGCCGGGTCTCGATCGCCGGGCCCGAGTGGGACCGGCCGCCGGAGATCCTGCCCAACTACCTCTCGGCGCCGGCAGACCGCCTGGTCGCCGCGCAGTCGCTGCGCCTGACCCGCCGGATCTGCGCCGCCCCGCCGCTGGCCAGGTACCGGCCGCTCGAAATCCGGCCAGGCCCGGAGCTCGAGGGCGACGAGGTCCTGGCGCGCGCCGCCGGCGACATCGCGACGACGATCTTCCACCCGGTCGGCACCTGCCGCATGGGCCAGGACGACCAGGCCGTGGTCGACGCGCGCCTGCGCGTCCACGGCATCGAGGCGCTGCGCGTGGTCGACGCCTCGATCATGCCGACCATCACCTCGGGCAACACCAATTCGCCGACCATCATGATCGCCGAGAAGGCCAGCGACCTCATTCGCGAGGACGCGAGGGGCTCGTGAAATATCTGCGGGATCCCTGCAGCCCTTGCGCCGCCGGAGCCGGAGCGCGCCTGACCCGCTGCCCCGCGCACTCCATGCGGTTGGGAAGAACTCGCCAATTCTCCCAGAAAGCGATTCTTAACCCTCCCTTGGTAGCCTGGCAGCCCTTCCAAAGGCTGCCGCTCGCAGCACGGGCACCAAGGAGCCACCATGAGTCTCGGAAAGCCGCTGTCCATCGGCATCGCGCATCGGGTTCTCGCCCTGATCGCGCTGATGGCGATCAGCATGATCGTCCTGGCGGGAATCCGCCTCGTCGAGCTGAACCGCACCCTGGTCGAGCAGAAGCAGACGGAGCTTCGGCAGCTGGGCGAGAGCGCCGTTGCGATCGCGGCCGCCTACCACGCCGAGGCCGAAGCCGGCGGGACCAGCGTGGAGGAGGCGCAGCGCGCGGCCCTCCAGGCCATCGGCGCCATGCGCTACAGTGGGACCGAGTATTTCTGGGTCAACGACATGCATCCCACCATGGTGATGCACCCGATCAAGCCGGAGCTCGACGGCTCCGACCTTACCGGCTTCAAGGATCCGGCCGGCAAGCACCTCTTCGTCGAGTTCGTGAAGATGGTCGAGGCGCAGCAGGCGGGCTTCGTCGGCTACCTCTGGCCGAAGCCCGGGCAGGAGCAGCCGGTGCCCAAGGAGTCCTATGTGCAGGGCTTCGCGCCCTGGGGCTGGGTGATCGGCACGGGCGTCTACATCGACGATCTCGAGGCCGCCTTCTGGAAGCAGGCGACCCTGGAATCGGGCGTGATCGCGCTGATCCTTCTGGTCATGGGCGGGGTGTCGCTGCTGGTCGCCCGCAGCATCACCAGGCCGATCGCCGGGATGAGCCGACGCATGCGCAATCTCGCCGAGGGCGACCTCGACAGCGAGGTTCCCGGCCACGGGCGCCGCGACGAGATCGGCGCGATGGCGGAGGCCGTCCAGGTGTTCCGCGCCAACGCCGTGGAGCAGCAGCGCCTGGTCGAGGAGAACAAGCTCACCAGCCAGCGCGCCGAGGAGGAGAAGCGCCGCGCCACGCTGGAATTCGCGGACAACTTCGAGTCGAGCGTGAAGAGCGTCGTCGACGGCGTCTCGCAGACGGCAACGCAGATGCAGACCACCGCCCGCACGATGAGCGCCGCCGCCGACGAGACCGAGCGCCAGGCCGGCGCCGCCGCCAGCGCGGCGGAGGAAGCCTCCGGCAACGTGCAGACGGTCGCCTCCGCGGCCGAAGAGCTGTCCTCCTCGATCGAGGAGATCGGCCGCCAGGTCGACCGGTCCTCCCAGACGGCGACCAAGGCCGTCGCCGACGCCCGCGCGACCAACACGCAGGTCGAGGGCCTGGTCGAGTCGGCGCGCAAGATCGGCGAGGTCGTCAACCTGATCTCGGAGATCGCCGAGCAGACCAACCTGCTGGCGCTCAACGCCACCATCGAGGCGGCGCGCGCCGGCGAGGCCGGCAAGGGCTTTGCGGTCGTGGCCTCCGAGGTCAAGGCCCTGGCCAACCAGACCGCCAAGGCGACCGAGGAGATCTCCCAGCAGATCGGCGAGATCCAGAGCCAGACCACCGGCGCCGCCTCCGCCATCCGCTCGATCGGCGCGACGGTCGAGGAGATCCACGAAATCGCCGGCAGCATCTCGGCCGCCGTCGAGGAGCAGGGCGCGGCGACGCAGGAGATCGCACGCAACGTCCAGCAGGCCTCCGCGGGCACCAAGCAGGTCACCGGCAACGTCAGCGCCGTCTCCCAGACCGCCGCCGAGACCGGCGGCGCCGCCGGGCAGGTGCTCGAGGCGGCGAGCCACCTCTCGGAGCAGGCGGACCACCTGAGCCGCGAAGTCGAGCAGTTCATCGCAAAGATCCGGGCAGCCTGATCGAGCCCGGCTCTCCTGATCGAGCCCGACTCTAGGGCCGGCCCGGCTCTAGGGTCGCGGGTCCGGCGCATCGCCGCCGCCCCGCCAGGGCGGGGCGATGCCCTGCACAGGCTGCATGGGACGCGAGCGGGGACGGCTGGTACCAGGGTGGATGCTCGCCCTGTCGCCCGGCGCCCGCGCCGCCCTGCCCTATGCCCTGACCTACGCCGGCCTCTACGGCGCGATCGGCATCTACCTGCCGTACTTCCCGGTCTGGCTGGAGAGCCGCGGCTTCACGGCCGAGCAGATCGGCCTGGTCGTCGCCCTGCCCGCCTGGCTGCGCATCGTCACGACGCCGGCGCTCGCGGGCCTCGCCGACCGCAGCGGCCGGCCGCGCCGGCTCATGCTGATCCTGGCGGCCGGCGCCTTCGGCTGCTTCCTCGGCCTCGGCTTCATCGAATCGCTGGTCTTCATCGCGGTCTTCCAGGGCATCGGCGCGCTGCTGCACCAGCCGCAGCTGCCGATCCAGGAGAGCCTGGCGATCCAGGCCAGCAAGCGGCCGCTCGAGGCGGGCGGCTTCGACTACGGCCGCGCCCGCCTGTGGGGCTCGGTCGCCTTCGTGCTCGCCAACCTCGGCGGCGGCTGGCTGCTCACCGGCCGCCCGACCGAGCTGATCCTGGCCGCCTTCGTCAGCCTGATCGGCCTGACCGCGCTGGCGATGCTGGCGCTGCCGCCCGACCGCGGACCCGACGCCGCGCGTTCCGGCCGCTGGCGGCTGCCTTGGACCCTGCTGGCCGAGCGGCGCTTCCTGTTGTTCTGTATCGCCGGGGCGACGCTCCAGGGCACGCACGGCTTCTACTACGCCTTCGGCAGCCTGGCCTGGCTCGGCGAGGGCCTGAGCGAAGGCCAGATCGGCTGGCTCTGGGCGATCGGCGTGATCGCGGAGATGCTGCTGTTCTGGCACGGCGGCCGGCTGCTCGCCCGCTTCGGCGCCTACCGCCTGCTCGGGCTGGGGGCGGTGGCCGGCCTGGTGCGCTGGCCGCTGATGGCGCTGACCGCCGACCCGCTGCTGCTGGTGCCGATCCAGATGCTGCACGGCCTCACCTTCGCGGCCAGCCACCTGGGCGCCATGCGCCACATCGCCGACACGGTGGCGCCCGAGCGCGCGGCGACCGCCCAGGCGCTCTACGCCACGATCACCGGCAGCCTGGGCATCGGCAGCGTGATGTTCCTCTCGGGCCGGCTCTATGACGGCCTGGGCGCCGACGGCTATTTCGTCATGGCCTTGCTCTCGGCAGCCGCTATCGTGCCGATCGTCCTGCTGGCCCGGCTCCGGCGGGCCCCGACAGCGAGGCGGCCATGACCGACGAGCGCTTTCCCAGCCTGACCCTGCTCGAGCATCCGCTGATCGAGCACAAGCTCGGCCTGATCCGCGATCGCACGACGCGGCCGGCGCTGTTCCGCCAGCTGCTGCGCGAGGTCGCCCTGCTGATGGGCTATGCGCTGACCCGCGACCTGGCGCTGGAGACGCGCCAGGTCGAGACGCCGATGGCGCCGACGCGGGTGCGCTGCCTCGTCGGGCCGGTGACCCTGGTCTCGATCCTGCGCGCCGGGCTCGGCATGGCGGAGGCGCTGCGCGAGCTCCTGCCCGGCGCCCAGGAGGGCCACATCGGGCTCTACCGCGACCAGGAGAGCCACGAGCCGCGCGAGTACTACGTCAAGCTTCCGGACGAGCCCGGCCGGGTCCTGCTGGTCGACCCGATGCTGGCGACCGGCGGCTCGGCCGTCCACGCCGTGCGGGTGCTGCTGGCGCGGGGCGTCGCCGCCGAGGAGATCCGCTTCCTCTGCCTGATCGCCGCGCCGGAGGGCGTCGAGCGCTTCGCCGAGGCCTTTCCGGGGATCCCGATCCTGGCCGCGGCGCTCGACAGCCATCTCGACGAGCGGGCCTACATCGTTCCCGGCCTGGGTGACGCCGGCGACCGACAATTCGGCACCGAGCAGCCCGACCCGCCGGCGTGACGCGGCCCGG
Source organism: Tistlia sp. (assembly GCF_040905785.1). Lineage (NCBI taxonomy): Bacteria > Pseudomonadati > Pseudomonadota > Alphaproteobacteria > Rhodospirillales > Rhodovibrionaceae > Tistlia > Tistlia sp. The sequence goes on along the minus strand of NZ_JBBDQW010000014.1, from coordinate 11,092 downwards.
CGGCCATATCCTACCAATACAGTCAAGAAAGCGCTTGAACGCCTTGCCGGCCGCGGTATATCCAATCCCGACACGAACAGTCCGGATTGACCGATGTTCCGCCTCAACCGCCTGACCGACTACGGGGTCGTGATCCTGATGCAGATGGCGCAGGCGCCGGAGCGGCTGGTCAGCGCGAGCCATCTGGCCGAGGAGAGCGGCGTGCCGCTGCCGACGGTCGCCAAGCTGCTCAACAGCATGGCGCGCAGCGGCCTTATCGAATCGACGCGCGGCGCCGCCGGCGGCTACCGCCTGACCGCCAGCGCCGAGGAGATCTCGATCGCCGCCGTGATCCAGGCGCTGGAGGGGCCGATCGCCCTCACCGCCTGCGTCGAGGGCGCCCACGACAGCTGCGAGAGCGAGCTGATCTGCCCGATGCGCGGCAACTGGGAGAAGGTCAACGGCGCGATCCGCCAGGCGCTGGCCGGGGTCACCCTGGCCGACATGAGCTGGGGCTTTCCGGCCATCGGACCGGCCATCGAGCCGGCCATCGGACCGACTGGCGGCAAGGCCGCGCCGGAGCAGGCACCGGCCGCGCCCGACGCGCCGGCGCTCGAGCCGGCCCGCTGAGCGGCCCGGCCACGTGACGCAGACACTGTTTTCTAGAGGGATCTAACCGGGATGGTCGCAAGCCTCGAAACGGTCGAGAAGGTCAAGTCGCTCGGCGAGCGCTACAAGCACGGCTGGTCGACCGACCTCGAGATGGACACGGCCCCCAAGGGGCTGAGCGAGGACATCGTCCGCTTCATCTCGGCCAAGAAGGAAGAGCCCGAGTGGCTGCTCGAGTGGCGGCTCAAGGCCTATCGCCACTGGCTCGAGATGCCGGAGCCGGCCTGGGCCAAGGTCGCCTTCCCGCCGGTCGACTACCAGGCCGCCTGCTACTACGCGGCGCCCAAGACCAAGGAGGGCCCGAAGAGCCTCGACGAGGTCGACCCGAAGCTGCTGGAGACCTACGAGAAGCTGGGCATCCCCCTCAAGGAGCAGGAGATGCTGGCCGGGGTCGCCGTCGACGCGGTGTTCGACAGCGTCTCGGTGGCGACCACCTTCAAGAAGAAGCTGCACGAGGTCGGGGTCATCTTCTGCTCGATCTCGGAGGCCGTGAAGAACCACCCGGAGCTGGTGCAGAAGTACCTCGGCTCGGTCGTGCCCTACGCCGACAACAAGCACGCCTGCCTGAACACGGCGGTCTTCACCGACGGCTCCTTCGTCTACATCCCCAAGGGCGTGCGCTGCCCGATGGAGCTGTCGACCTACTTCCGCATCAATGCCCAGAACACCGGGCAGTTCGAGCGCACGCTGATCATCGCCGAGGAGGGCTCCTACGTCTCCTACCTGGAGGGCTGCACGGCGCCGCAGCGCGACGAGAACCAGATGCACGCGGCGGTTGTCGAGCTGATCGCCCACGACGACGCCGAGATCAAGTACTCGACGGTGCAGAACTGGTACCCCGGCGACGAGGAGGGCCGCGGCGGCATCTACAACTTCGTCACCAAGCGCGGCCTCTGCGCCGGGCGCAACTCCAAGATCTCCTGGACCCAGGTCGAGACCGGCTCGGCGATCACCTGGAAGTACCCGAGCTGCATCCTGAAGGGCGACAACTCGGTGGGCGAGTTCTACTCGATCGCCATCACCAACAACCACCAGCAGGCCGACACCGGCACCAAGATGATCCACCTGGGCAAGAACACGCGCAGCCGGATCATCTCCAAGGGCATCTCGGCCGGCCAGGCCAACCAGACCTACCGCGGCCTGGTGCGCATGGGCCCGCGCGCCGCCAACGCGCGCAACCACACCCAGTGCGACTCCCTGCTGATCGGCGACCGCTGCGGCGCCCATACCGTGCCCTACATCGAGAACCGCAACCGCACCGCCCAGGTCGAGCACGAGGCGACGACCAGCCGGATCTCCGACGACCAGCTGTTCTATTGCCGCCAGCGCGGCATCGGCGCCGAGGCCGCCGTCGCCCTGGTCGTCAACGGCTTCTGCCGCGAGGTCCTGCAGCAGCTGCCGATGGAGTTCGCGGTCGAGGCCCAGAAGCTGGTCGGCATCAGCCTGGAGGGCTCGGTGGGCTGAGGGTCCGGCAGCGGCGCTCGCCGCGCTTCGTGGTGCGACAAGCTCACCATGAAGCGCGCCCCGAAGCCGGCCCACGTGGCTTCATGGTGAGCTTGTCGAAGCAGGAAGCGCGCCGTGAAGCCGGCGCCGAGACGACCCGCGCTTCATGGTGAGCCTGTCGAACCATGAAGCGCCCCGACCGCGACGAAACATGAACCGGGAAGATCCTGAACCGATGACCGAGAGCATGCTGAAAATCACCAACCTCCACGCCGAGGTCGAGGGCAAGCCGATCCTCCGGGGCATCGACCTGGAGATCGCCGGCGGCGAGGTCCACGCGATCATGGGGCCGAACGGCTCGGGCAAGTCGACCCTGTCCTACGTGCTGGCCGGCCGCGACGGCTACGCGGTCACCGAGGGCTCGGTCACCTTCAAGGGCCGGGACCTGCTGGCCCTGGAGCCGGAGGAGCGCGCCGGCGAGGGCCTGTTCCTGGCCTTCCAGTACCCGGTCGAGATCCCCGGCGTGCCGAACACGACCTTCCTGCGCGAGGCGGTCAACGCGGTGCGCGAGCACCGCGGCGAGCCGCGCTACGACGCGCTCAAGTTCATGAAGTTCCTGCGCGAGAAGCTGAAGGAGCTCGGCATGTCCGACGAGTTCCTCAAGCGCGCCGTCAACGTCGGCTTCTCCGGCGGCGAGAAGAAGCGCAACGAGGTGCTGCAGATGGCCTGCCTGCAGCCCAGCCTGGCGGTGCTCGACGAGACCGACAGCGGCCTCGACATCGACGCCCTGAAGGCGGTCTCCGACGGCGTCAACGCCCTGCGCGGGCCCGAGCGCGCCTTCCTGCTGATCACCCACTACCAGCGCCTGCTCGGCTACATCGTGCCCGACCGGGTCCACGTCCTGTCGCGCGGCCGGATCGTCGAGTCCGGCGGCCCGGAGCTCGCCGAGCGGCTGGAAGTCGAAGGCTACGCCGCCTTCGCCGAGACCGAGGCGGCCTGATGCGCGACCTGCCCGTGCTCTCCGGCCTCCTGGACCAGGGCCCCCTCGCCCTCCCCGGCGGCACCCTGCCCTGGCTGAGCCGCCGGCGCGCCGAGGCGGCGGAGCGCTTCCGCGCGCATGGCCTGCCGAACCGGCGGCTCGAGGCCTGGAAGTACACCGACCTGCCGCGCGCCCTGAAGGACCGCGAGTACCTGCCGGCGCAGCGCCAGGAGCCGGTCAGCCTGGACGCCGTCCCGGCCCTGATCGCCGAGGCGCCGCTGGCCCGCCTGGTCTTCGTCGACGGCCTCTATCGCGCCGAGCTGAGCGCGACGGCGGGCCTGCCCGAGGGCGTCCGTCTGCTCTCCCTGGCCCAGGCCCTGGAGCGCGAGCCCGCGCTCCTGGAGGGCCGCCTGGGCGCCCTGACCGAGGGCGACGGCGGCGACGACCCGCAGCAGTCGCTGCTGGCGCTCAACGCCGCGCTGCTCGACGACGGCCTGGTGCTGCTGGTCGAGCCCGGCGTCGTCGTGCCCGGTCGCATCGAGCTGGTCCAGCTCGGCGGCCTCAGCGAGCGGCCGGTGTTCCACTGCCCGCGCCACCTCGTGGTGCTGGGCGCCGGCGCGCGGGCGACCCTGGTCGAGCGCATCCAGGGCCTCGGCCCGACCGGCTCTCTCGCCAACGCCGTCACAGAGATCGACCTCGGCGCCGGCGCCAGCCTGGTCCACCTGCGCCTGCAGGAGGCCGGCGCCGAGGCGGTCGAGCTGGCGACGACGCGCGGCAGCCTGGCCGCCGATGCCCGCTACGAGGGCTTCAGCCTGACTCTTGGCGCCGCCCTCTCGCGACACGAGCTGCTGTTCGCCCTGGTCGGCGAAGGCGCCCACATCGCGCTCAACGGCGCCTACCTGCTGCGCGGCACCCAGCACGGCGACACCACGACGCGGATCGAGCACCGGGTGCCCAACACCTCGGCCAGCGAGACCTACAAGGGCGCGCTCGACGACGCGGCGCGCGCCGTCTTCCAGGGCATGATCCTGGTCGAGCGCGACGCCCAGAAGACCGACGGCCGCATGCTCAACAAGACGCTGCTGCTGTCCGACAAGGCCGAGATTGACAGCAAGCCGGAGCTGGAGATCTACGCCGACGACGTGCAGTGCGCCCACGGCGCGACCGCCGGCGAGATCGACGCCGACGCCCTCTTCTACCTGCGCAGCCGCGGCCTCGACGGGCGCCAGGCGCGGGCCCTGCTGATCGAGGCCTTCCTGGCCGAGGCGATCGAGACCCTAAGCGACGAGGCGCTGCACGTGCCGCTGCTGGCGCGCGTGCGCGCCTGGCTGCAGGTCGCGAGCGAGAAGCAGCAGGGCGCAAGCGGCGGGGAGGCCGGGCGATGAGCAGCAGCGCACCCCTGGCCAGCGCTCCCCCGGGCAGCCTGGCCGCGCCGGAGCGACCCTACGACGTCGAGGCCGTGCGCGCCGACTTCCCGATCCTGCAGCGCGAGGTCTACGGCAAGCCTCTGGTGTTCCTGGACAGCGCCGCCTCGGCACAGAAGCCGCGCCAGGTCATCGAGGCGGTCAGCCGGCTCTACGAGACCGAGTACGCCAACGTCCACCGCGGCCTCTACTACCTGAGCGACCGCGCGACCACGGCCTTCGAGGCGGCGCGCGAGAAGGTGCGCCGGCTGCTGGGCGCCGCCAGCGAGCGCGAGATCGTCTTCACCCGCAACGGCACCGAGGCGATCAACCTGGTCGCCCAGAGCTGGGGCCGCCAGAACCTGAAGGCCGGCGACGAGATCCTGGTCACCGAGCTGGAGCACCACGCCAACATCGTGCCCTGGCAGCTGCTCTGCCAGGCGACCGGCGCGGTCCTGAAGGTCGCACGCATCGAGGACGACGGCCGCCTGGACATGGAGTCCTTCGAGCGCCTGCTCGGCCCGCGCACCAGGCTGGTCGCGGTCGCCCACATGTCGAACGTGCTCGGCACCATCCTGCCGATCGCCGAGATCGTGAAGAAGGCCAAGGCCGCCGGCGCCGCGACCCTGATCGACGGCTGCCAGGGCGTGATCCACAGCCGGGTCGACGTCCAGGCCCTGGACTGCGACTTCTACGTCATCACCGGCCACAAGCTCTACGGCCCGACCGGCATCGGCGCGCTCTACGGCAGGGAGGCCCTGCTCGAGGCCATGCCGCCCTACCAGGGCGGCGGCGAGATGATCGAGACCGTCAGCTTCGAGGGCTCGACCTGGGCGGAGCTGCCGCACAAGTTCGAGGCCGGCACGCCGCCGATCGCCCAGGCGGTCGGCCTGGGCGTCGCCATCGACTACCTGCAGGAGCTCGGCATCGAGCGCGTCGCCGCGCACGAGCAGGCGCTGCTCAACCACGCGACGCAGCGCCTCGCCGCCATCGACGGTCTGCGCATCGTCGGCACGGCGCCGGGCAAGGGCGGGGTCATCTCGCTGCACGCCGACTTCGCCCACGCCAACGACATCGGCCTGATCCTCGACCGCGAAGGCGTCGCGGTGCGCACCGGCAACCACTGCGCCCAGCCGCTGATGGCCCGCCTCGGCCTGACCGCGACGGCGCGCGCCTCGCTCGCCTGCTACAACCGGCACGAGGACGTCGAGGCGCTGGCGCGCGGGCTCGAGAAGGTCAAGGCGAAGCTGGGATAGGGCCGCGGGATGTCGATGGAGAGATACCAGGAGTTCGTGGAGGCCCTGGAGGTGCTCGATGAAGAAATGCGCTTCGAGTACATCCTCGACCTGGCCCGCGAGCACAAGGACGACCGCTTTCCGGAGGAGGCCATGACCCCGGAGAACCTGATGCACGGCTGCCAGTCGCGGGTCTGGATCCTGCACCGGGAGCGCGACGGCCGGCACTACTTCCGCGGCCACAGCGACGGCGCCATCGTCAACGGGCTGGTCCACATGATGACCGAATCCTTCAGCGGCCTGACCGACGAGGAGATCCAGGACCTCTCGCTCGACCACGTGCGCCGGCTCAACCTCGGCGCCCTGACCACCCAGCGTCAGGTCGGCATGATGGCCATGCTGAAGCACATCCAGAAACTCAGCAGACAGGCGGCAACGGCATGAGCTTCCTGCGCAATCTGTTCTCGAAGGACCGGACCATGAGCAGCGACACCCCCGTCACCGACACCCGGGACCGCGACCTCGCCCCGGGCGCGAGCCGCGAGCGCCCCGTGGTGACCGAGGCCGACCTCGCCGCGCCTCCCGGCGCCGAGGTCGTGGACCAGGGCGGCGGGCAAGACGACCTGCCGGCGCCCGCGCACTACAATCCCTACATGTGGCCGGGCTCCATGGAGAGCGAGGCCGACGAGGGCACCCAGGCCCACGCCGGCAGCCCCAAGGACCCCGAGGAGCCGGTCGCCGAGCGCCTCGCCGTCGAGGACGCCATGCGCGAGGTCTACGACCCGGAGATCCCGGTCAACATCTACGACCTGGGCCTGATCTACGGGCTCGAGATCGCCGGGGACGGCACCGTCGACGTCACCATGACCCTGACCGCGCCGGCCTGCCCGGTCGCCGGCACGCTGCCCGGCGAGGTCGCGCGCGCGATCGCCACCGTGCCCGGCACCGGCGAGGTCACGGTGACGCTGACCTGGGACCCGCCCTGGGACAAGGAGAAGATGACCGAGGACGCGCGCCTGGCCCTGGGCATCTATTGAGCGCCCCCTTCAAGCAGGCCGCCCAAGCCCTTATATTCAGCGGGCAAGCCATCGCACGCGCCGCGACGACGAGAGGAAGAACGCCATGGGTCCGATGCTGACGCTGACCGACGCCGCCGCCGAGCGCGTCAAGAAGCTGATGGCCGCCGCGCCCGCCGACGAGCAGATCCTCGGCCTGCGCGTCGGCGTGAAGTCGCGCGGCTGCTCGGGGCTCAGCTACTTCGTCGAGTACGCCAAGGAGCGCAAGAAGCTCGAGGACGTGATCGAGGACCGCGGCGTGCGCATCTTCATCGACCCGACCGCCGTCATGTTCCTGCTCGGCAGCCAGATGGACTACCGGGAGGACAAGCTGCAGTCCGGCTTCGTCTTCAGCAATCCCAACGAGACCGGCCGCTGCGGCTGCGGCGAGTCCTTCACCGTCGGCAACATGGGCCAGCCCCAGCAGCCCCAGGCGCAGAGCGCGGGCTGAGGCTGGCGGCGGGAACGCGCCCGGCGCCGCCGGCGCGCGCCTCCCGGTGACCACCCACCTCCACGACCAGAGGATCGAGGTCGTCGTCGCGTTGCTGCGCGAGTCCGGCGCGCGCCGCATCCTCGACCTCGGCTGCGGCGACGGCCCGCTGAGCCTGCGCCTGGCCCGCGAGCCGGAGGTGGAGCGCGTCCTCGCCCTCGACCTCTCCACGACCGCCCTCGCGGTCCTGCGCCGGGCGCTGCAGGCCCTGCCCGCCGCGCTGGGCGCCAAGGTCGAGGTCGTCGAGGGCTCGATGACCGAGGGCGGCGACGCCTGGACCGGCTTCGAGGCGGCGGTGCTGCTCGAGACCATCGAGCACATCGAGCCCGACCGCCTCTCGGCCGTCGAGCGCAATGTCTTTGGCCGCGCGCGCCCGGCCACGGTCGTCGTGACCACCCCCAACAGCGACTTCAATCCCCTGCTCGGCGTGCCCGATCACCGCCGGCGCCACCCGGACCACCGCTTCGAGTGGGACCGGACGAAGTTCCGCGCCTGGGCCGAGGGCGTCGCCGCCCGCAACGCCTACCGGGTCGCCTGCCGCGACCTCGCCGGCGAGCACCCCCGCCTCGGCGGCGCCAGCCAGCTGGCGCTGTTCCGGCGGGCGTGAGCGCGGCCGGTTCCTGCTTAACTGCGGTGCTCCCACGCCCCTCGATAGTTCGGGACGAAGCGGATGGCGGTGCAGCGTCGCCTTGCTAGACTAGTGCGGGCGCGCACCTTCGCCCTCAACGGGGTCAAGCAGGATTGGCCTCTCCGAAGATGTTGAGCCATGCTTTCGACTCACGGTATAGTTCCGTGAGTTTCTTATCGGCGGTAAAAAGCCCGTCATAGTACGTCGCGAAAGCCGCAAAGTTAATGTCTACTTGATCATTCCGAATCTTTTCCGGCCTTACGCCCTGCACGCCGCCCACAGCGATCCATCGCGTTGCAAGGACAAGGCCGCATATGGCTATCCGAAAAATGAATCTGTCCGTCGCTCCCTGGAATGAAGGCGCTTCCTTTTTCACGTCAGGATGGGAGTTCATCAGATTCAAGGAAAGCGCAATGATATTACGCGCGAGCTTACTCACCAACGCGTCCGAGTACGCCGCGTCTGGTCGCCGAATTGCTTTCAGTTCTTGAGACGAAAACCCTGCGGCCATTTCCGTGATCGCGGACATCATGCCATCCGATTCGCAAAGCATCCGCTCCAAATGCTCTCGTGCTTCGCGGCCGTGCTCAAGCACTCTCTGTCGAATTTTCTGATTGCCGGATTCCGCAAGTGCCAGCGCTTGACAAAAGCGCCCAAAGCCCGCCGACTGTTCTGGATCAATGATTTGTTCGGCGAAGTCGTCAGCCCTCAAAGCGAGGCCACACGCGTCTCTTGTAGAGCGCAGGACCATCACTTGTGCGGGATACTGGCAGGGAATTGTCATGCGCCGGCAGATGGAAGTAAGAGTATCCGCTTTATAGGCTTCCATCGCGACATAATCGGTGAGAACAATGCTATTCTCGGTCGACGCTGCCAAGTATTCCGTAAGCTCTTGTCTCTCTAGGAAATTTGAATCCACCACCATACGCATTCTGATCGTCAAACCTCCTGAATGCTTCCAAGGCTCTGACTTCTAACCTCGAAAAGGTAGCGCCGCCCTTACTCCAGGTCCATTCCCTCTCCCCGGGACAGATACCGACGCCATCTGCTCATCGAGCCCCTGACGCACAGCTGTACGTACCTCTACATCAGGAACATGCAAGCGATCACAAGTCATGCTCGCGCAAGCCTCAAGAGTCGTTTGTCCAGCGCCGACGTGCTAAGGTTAATTCTCACTCTGGCAATCTCGCCATACCTTACCGCATACATCGATTGTTAACAGTCCAGGCTCTACAATGTCACTAGTTATTGTGAAAGCAGGAAACGACGATATCTTGTTTTTCATATGCAGCATAAGCTTACGCGCAAGCTGACGTTTAGAATCGCAGCCGCTTGAGAACTGCAAATAAATGTCACCTTGCGATGAAATCTGCGTCGCGACCGGGGCATTGCCCTGCAGCCTAAATGACCACAGCGCATCCGGCATACGATTTATCACGGCGTCGCGTTCTGAAGCGGTCTCCGTACCCCATCTTAAATCCACCAGTAGTATGCAATCCCTTCTCATTGGTCTCTCAGTAGCCTGGAGCGCCCCCACGCTCAGAAGGAAGATCGTGGTTGAGAAAGCGACGATCTTCATTGCCTCGCTATCTTTCCGACTGGATCTTTCCATTGCGACGGCGCCCTCTCTGTGTAGATATCGACTTGGCAACGTGTTCCAGTGGAGGCCGAATTATTCTGGGGATTAAACAGGAGAGTCCCGGGCTGTTGAGGTGGGAATCTAACTCTCCAGAGGACAAGTGCGCCTGCTCAGCCGACGCTGTCGGAGCGCCCTTGAGCTGCATCGCGACCTTCTGCCGGCGACGCGGCACTGCCCCGCGTTGCGCTCTGCGTACTGGGGATCTCGCGCCTGGTTCGCCTGCTGGTGCATCGCTCGGCCACCTCGTCAACAACCTTCATCATGTCCAGCGCGGCACAGTTGGCCGGGCGGCATGCGGCGAAAAGGCAACAAGCCTCACCCGGCATCAGCCGCCGCATCTGCGCATGCGACCGCATCCATAATGATCGCGCCAGTCGCGGAAAAATGCCATGCTAATGTGTGGTGCCTATCGCTCGTCTACCTCTGTGGCAGATCATGAGTGTCGAGACTCTATTCAGTGCTGCTAGAGCACTTTCCTACCTGACGGACTCACAGGGGATTCCGGCGCGGCGTGAATTCTGATTCAAGATGTGGGCTGGTGAGGGAGGCCAGCCTGCATGACGCGACCTCTTTCGATGGACATTCGGGAACGGCTGGTTCGGGCGGTTGACGGCGGCATGAGTCGACGGTCGGCGGCCAGGCGCTTTGGTGTTTCCGCCTCGACAGCGATCAAGTGGGTCGAGCAATGGCAGCGGAGAGGCACGGTCGAGCCTCGCCCTCAGGGCTGCGACCGGCGCTCGCAGCATCTCGAGACCCACGCCGAGGAGATCCTGTGTCTGATCGAGCAGACGCCGGACGTCACCCTGGCCGAGATCGCCGCTCATCTGGACGAGATCCACGGGATCAGGCCGGCGCAGAGCAGTGTGTGGCGACTGCTCGACCGGCACGGCCAAAGCTTCAAAAAAAACCGCGCACGCCAGCGAGCAGCAGCGCGCTGACGTGCTCCGGCGTCGGCGCGCCTGGTTCGAACTCCAGCCGGAGCTGGACCCGGAGCGCCTGGTGTTCATCGACGAGACCGGCGCCTCGACCAAGATGGCCCGTCGCTACGGGCGGTCCCGGCGCGGCCAGCGCTGCCGGGCGCCGGTGCCGCACGGCCACTGGAAGACCACGACCTTCGTCGGCGCCCTCAGGCTCGGCGGCATGACCGCCCCCATGGTCCTCGACGGCGCCATGCACGGTCCTGCCTTCCTGGCCTATGTCGAGCAGGTTCTGGGGCCGACCCTGAGCCCTGGCGACATCGTCGTCATGGACAACCTGCCCGCCCACAAGAGTCTCGCCGTGCGCCAGGCCATCGAGGCCGCCGGCGCCGAGCTGCGCTTCCTGCCGGCCTATAGCCCCGATTTCAATCCGATCGAGATGGCCTTCTCCAAGTTCAAGGCCTTCCTCAAGAAGCTCGCCCCGAGGACCGTTGACGACCTCTGGCTGGCCATCGCTCAGGGCGTCGAGATCTTCACCCCGGGCGAATGCGAGAACTACTTCGCTGCTGCCGGATATGACCGCGACTGATCGGAAAATGCTCTAGGTCTTGAAATCGCACCGCATTCCGCTTCGTCCTGAGCCTGTCGAGGGCTG
>NZ_JBBDQW010000013.1:0-53096 GCF_040905785.1 Tistlia sp. | reverse complement strand
TCTGAGTGTCCACCATGTCTCCGGACACCTGTCCACCATGTCTCCAGGCTGGACACTTGTCGAACCATGAAGCGCCACGGCGGTCGGGCGGGCTACGCCGCGCTGACCGCCGCCGCCGCCGCCTTCTTGTGGCTGCGCTTGACCAGGGCGTCGTAGGCCTCGACCAGGTCGAGCGTGATCTCGGCCGGCGTGAAGCGGTACTCGCCGATCTCGCGCACCGGCGTCACCTCGGCGGCGGTGCCGGTGATGAAGACCTCCTGGGTCTGGCCCAGCTCCTCCGGCTGGAGCGCCCGCTCGACGACCTCGTAGCCGTGCTGGCGGGCCAGCTCGATCACCGTGCGGCGGGTGATGCCGTCGAGGAAGCAGTCGGGCGTCGGCGTATGGATCCGGCCGTCCTGGACCAGGAAGACGTTGGCGCCGGTCGCCTCGGCGATCTGGCCGCGCCAGTCGAGCATCAGGGCGTCGTTGTAGCCCTGGGCCTCGGCGGCGTGCTTGGAGAGCGTGCAGATCATGTAGAGGCCGGCGGCCTTGGAATGGACCGGCGCCGTCCTGGGGTCGGGCCGGCGGTAGGGCGCGAACATCATGCGGATGCCCTGCATGCGCGCTTCCGGGGAGTAGTAGGCCGGCCACTCCCAGGTCGCGATCGCCAGGTGGATCGCGTTCTTCTGCGCCGACACGCCCATCATCTCGCTGCCGCGCCAGGCGATCGGGCGGACGTAGCCGTCGACGATGCCGTTGCGGGACAGCAGCTCGTCGGTCGCCCGGTCGATCTCCGCCACGCTGAAGGGAATCTCGAAGCCGAGGATGCGCGCAGAGCCGTGCAGCCGCTCGTGATGCTCGGTCATCTTGAAGACCGTGCCGTTGTAGGCGCGCTCGCCCTCGAACACGGCGCTGGCGTAGTGCAGGCCGTGAGTCAGGACATGGACCTTGGCGTCACGCCAAGGCACGAACTGGCCGTCCAGCCAGATGAGTCCGTCGCGGTCGTCGAAAGGAAGCATGGAATTGGCGGGTCCTCCGGCCCTATAAGTCTTTGCATCGTCTGGTCCGCGGACCGGCGACGCCGGGGTCAAGCTACGCGCTCGGGTCGGGCCAGGCCAGGAGTCTCCGCGGTTCGTTGCGAGAAAACGTCCAGGCTTGTAACTTTCTGTCCGATCCAGCCCGATGAACGTAACGACCTTAGCGAAATAAGTCAACATGACTGACATAAAAACCGCTGCCAATCCGCTTTTCCTGCGCGAGGAGGAACTGCGCCAGGGCATCGAGATGCTGTTTTTTGCCTACCGCGACTTCACCGCGGAGGCCGACCGGATCCTCGCCGAGTTCGACTTCGGGCGCGCCCACCACCGGGTCATCTATTTCGTCGGCCGCAACCCCGGGCTGGCCGTCAGCGAGCTGCTCGAGATCCTGCAGATCACCAAGCAGAGCCTCAGCCGCGTGCTCGGCCAACTGGTCCGCGAGGGCTTCGTCGAGCAGCGCGCCGGCACCGCCGACCGGCGCCGGCGCCACCTGCACCTGACCGCCCGAGGCTACGAGCTGGAGCGCCGCCTGACCGAGACCCAGGCCCTGCGCTTCGCGCACGCCTACCGGGCGGCCGGCGCCGAGGCGGTGGAGGGCTTCCGCACGGTCCTCCAGGGCCTGATCAACGAGCGCGACCGCAGCCGCTTCGAGAGCCGGACCGGCGAGCGCCCCGGCGCGCGGCGGCTCCGGGGCGGCTGAGCCAGCCGGTGCCCGAGGAAAGCCCCGCCCACATCCTGGTCGTCGACGACGACACGCGGCTGCGCGACCTGCTACGCCGCTTCCTGAGCGACCGCGGCTACCTGGTGCTGGAGGCCGCCGACGCAGCCGAGGCGCGGGCCCGCCTGGCCAGCTTCGAGGTCGACCTGATCGTGCTCGACATCATGATGCCCGGCGAGACCGGCCTGGAGCTCACCCAGTCGCTGCGCCAGGACCGGCAGGTGCCGATCCTGCTGCTGACCGCCATGGACGAGGTCGAGAGCCGCATCGCCGGCTTCGAGAGCGGTGCCGACGATTACCTGCCCAAGCCCTTCGAGCCGCGCGAGCTGCTGCTGCGCATCCAGGCGATCCTGCGCCGCACCGTAAGCCAGCCGCCGGCGGAGCCGCCGCGCCCGCAGAGCCTGCGCCTCGGCCGCTTCGTCTTCGACCTGGCGCGCGAGGAACTGCGCGAGGAGCGCAGCGACGGACCCCGCTACGTCCGCCTGACCGCCGCCGAAACCTTGCTCTTGAGCGCGCTGGCGCGACGGCCCAGAGTGGCCATCGGCCGGGAGGCCCTGGCCGCGGAGAGCCCGGACATCGGCAACCAGCGCACGATCGATGTGCAGATGACCAGGCTGCGCCGCAAGATCGAGGACGATCCCAAGTATCCGCGCTACTTGCAGACGGTGCGCGGCATCGGCTACGCGCTGATCCCCGACTAGCGGGCCCGAGCCCGCCATGAGGACCGAAACCCCGAGATGCCGAACGCCGAGGACAGGCTGCGCGAGGGCGAGCGAGGCGCCGACCGCCCGACAGACCGCTCGGCAGACCGCTCGGCGGACCGCCTCGGCGAGACGACGGGGCTGGCCGCCGACCTGCTGACCCTGCGCCCGCCGCGGCCCTGGCCGCGCCGCCTGCTGCCGCGCAGCCTGCTCGGCCGCTCGCTGCTGATCATCCTGCTGCCGCTGGTGTTCCTGCAGATCATCTCAAGTTGGATCTTCTACGACCGCCACTACGACCAGATCACCCGGCGACTGTCGCAGTACCTCGCCGGCGACGTGGGCGCGGTCGTGCAGATGATCCGTGAGGCGACCGACGAGAACGAACTCGAGGAGGTCTACGAGTTCGCCTACCGCCGGCTGTGGTTGCGGGTGCGCCTGCTCGACACCGACACCCTCAGCCAACCGAGCCGGCCCTGGATCCCGACGATTCTCGACGAGAAGCTGACCAACGCGCTGGAGGAGCGGCTCGACCACGCCTTCGTCATCGACACCCATAGCCTGCCACGCGACGTCTGGATCGAGGTCGACCTGGGCAACGACATCCTCTACGTGCTGGTCCCGCGCGAGCGGCTGTTCAGCGAGACCTCCTACATCTTCATCATGTGGATGGTCGGCACCTCGATCATCCTGTTCGTCGTCGCGCTGCTGTTCATGCGCAACCAGATCAAGCCGATCCGCCGCCTGGCCCAGGTCTCCGAGCTGTTCGGCAAGGGCATCGAGGTCAGCGACTTCAAGCCGGAGGGCGCCACCGAGGTCCGCCAGGCCTCGATCGCCTTCCTGCGCATGCGCGAGCGCATCCGCCGGCAGATCGAGCAGCGCACCGCGATGCTGGCCGGTGTCAGCCACGACCTGCGCACGCCCCTGACGCGGATGAAGCTGGAGCTGGCGCTGCTCGGCGAGGGCGGCGAGGTCGAGGCGCTGAACCACGACGTCGCCCAGATGGAGCGGATGATCGACGGCTATCTCGCCTTCGCCCGCGGCGAGAGCACCGAACAGCCGCGGCCGCTCGACCTGGGCGACCTGCTGCGCCAGGTCGCCGCCCAGGCTCGGCGCGACGGTGGCCGGGTTGACCTGCACGTCGAGGAACGGCTGCCGGCCGTACTGCGCCGCGAGGCCATGCGCCGCTGCCTGGCCAACCTGATCAACAACGCCCAGCGCTACGGCGGCGAGGTCACGGTCACCGCCGGCCGGCGGCGCGACGGCGTCGAGATTCTGGTCGACGACAACGGCGGGGGCATCCCGCCGGAGCTGCGCGAGGAGGTCTTCAAGCCCTTCTTCCGGATCGAGCGGTCGCGCAATCCCGAGACCGGCGGCACCGGCCTCGGCCTGACCATCGCCCGAGACGTGGTCCGCAGCCACGGCGGCGAGCTGACCCTGGAGGAAGCGCCCGCCGGCGGCCTGCGTGCCCGCATCTGGCTGCCGCAGTAGCGCCGGACGCCGCGGATCGCCCAGGCGACCTCGCGCAGGAGCCCTGCGAAAAACGCAGGACCAACACGCCGCAATCGCGCTGTTCGCGGACCCTCGCTCGGCGAAATCATCGCTCCTGAAGGACGGTGCGGGCGCCCGCCGCGGCGCGCGTTCCGGCCCGGCGGCACAGGCCGCCGGCCGCTCTGGAAGGGGCCCGGTCCTCGGGTGGAGTCCCGTCACGAGATGCTGCTCCTGTCCGGCGTGCTGCTCTTCTGCGGCGCCATGATCGCGCTCGTCTGGTCCTATGAGGTCAACCGGCGAGTGCCGATGCCCCGCTGGGCGCGTGTTGAATTGATCTGGGAGACCCTGCTGGCCACGGCGATCGGCGCGGCCATGGTCGGGATTCTGTTGCTGGTCAAGTACGTCCCGCGGCTGCGCGACCCCGCGGCCCTGGCGTCGCTCGAGCTGCTGGCGGCCCTGGTGGCGCTGGGCGCAACGATGGTCCTGGCCTGGTACCTGCTCCGCCCGCTTCGGCGCCGGCGCGCCGCGGCCCGGCAGCACGAGGCCCCTGCCCGGCCCGGAAACCTGCCCGGGCACCCGCCGCAGGCGGCCGCCTGAGCCCGCCGGCACCGGGCCGTTTCACGCCGACCTCGACGCCGGCTGGACTTGCCGGCCGCCGCTTCCTACCTTTCTGCAGTGGCGGGTGCACGCCCGAGAGGAAGCGGCAGATGTATCGCGACAACTCACTGATGCCGAGCGAGGCGGTCCGGCTGCTGGCGCTCGGCCTGCTCGCCGCCGGCCCGCGCAACTACGGGGCGCTGGCCAGCGAGATCCGCGACTTCGTCGGGCATCTGGTCGGGCCGTCGCTCGAGCTGGTCGCGCAGCCGCTCGAGCTGCTGCGCGTCGAGGGGCTGTGCGAGCCGCTCGACGCCCAGCTCGCGCCCGGCGACCAGCAGCTGCGAATCACCGAGAGCGGCCGCACGGAGCTGCGCCGTCTGCTCGGTTCCAACGTGCGTGCACAGGTCAACGACCTCAACAAGCTGATCGTCGCGATCAAGATGCGCTTCCTCTACCTCCTGCCGGAGGCCGAGCGCCAAGCCCAGGTCGAGATCCTGCTCGAGCTGTTCGAGCGCGAGCTGCTGCGCCTGGTCGAGCTGCGCCAGCAGCGCGACGGCGACCGCAGCGAGCTGGCGGCCTGGCTGGACCTGGAGATCGCCCAGACGCGCGCGCGCCTCGCCTGGTTCGACGAGCTGCGCGGCCGGGTCGCCGGCCGCGCCGGGGCCGAGGAACCGCCCCGGCGCGCCTGAGCCCCCTGCCTCGGCCGGGGCTTCAGAGCGGCCAGACCACCAGGATCGCGGGCACGGCGACGACGCAGATCAGCAGCTCGAGCGGCAGTCCCATGCGCCAGTAGTCGCCGAAGCGGTAGCCGCCCGGCCCCAGGATCAGCGCGTTGTTCTGGTGGCCGACCGGCGTCAGGAAGGCGCAGGAGGCGCCGACCGCGACGGCCATCAGGAAGGCGTCGGGATTGGTCTCCAGGCGCCCGGCCAGGGCGATGGCGACCGGGGCCATGACGATCGCCGTCGCCGCGTTGTTCAGGATGTCCGACAGGGTCATGGTGACGACCAGGACCAGGGTCAGCACCAGCCAGGGCGGCCAGCTGCCGCCGACCAGGAGGATCACGTCGGCGAGCGACCCGGTGGCGCCGGTCGTCTGCAGCGCCGCGCCGACCGGCATCAGCGCGCCCAGCAACACGATCACCGGCCAGTCGATGCCGTCGTAGAGGCGGCTCGGCGCGACCAGCCCCGACACCGCCATGGCGACGAGCGCGACCCCGAGCGTCACCGCGATCGGCGCGAGACCCAGGCTCGCCGCCAGCACCGCCGCGACGAAGAGGCCTACGACCCAGGGACCGTGGCCCTTCAGCCCGAAGGTCAGGCCGCGCTCCGCCAGCGGCAGCAGGCCGAGCTGCAGCTGGGCCTCGTCCAGGTCCGCCGTCGCGCCATGCAGCAGCAGCACGTCGCCGGCGCCGAAGCGGAAGTCGCGGACCCGGCCGCGATAGGCGCGGCCTTGGCGCGAGACGCCGAGCAGGTTGATCCGGTAGCGGGCGACAAAGCGCATCTGCGCTGCGCTGCGCCCGATGCAGCGGCTCCCGGTCTGGATCAGCGCTTCGCGCAGTTCGGTCTCGTCGCCCTCCAGCAGGCCCGCCTTGCCGCGGCCTTCGCCGAGCCTTAGGCCGAGCTTGTCGACTGCCTGGTCGATCGCCTCGGGGCCGCCTTCGACGAGCAGCCGGTCGGAGGCGCGGATGTCGGCCGAGCGCGGCACCGGCGACAGCCGCTTGCCCCGGCGCAGCCGGCCGACGACCAGCAGGTCGCTGTCGCCGAGAGCTTCGTAGAACTCTGCCAGCGTCATACCCGCGGCGGCGCTCTCCTTCGGCACCCGGACCTCGGACAGGTAGCTCTCCAGGTCGAAGAGGTCGCTGCCGCCGTTCGTGTCCGGCCGGTTCGGGACCAGCCGCCAGCCCAGGACCGCCACGAAGACGACGCCGACCAGCGCGACGATGCCGCCGACCGGGGTGAAATCGAACATCGAGAAGGGCGCGTCCAGATATTCCGCCCGGATGCCCGAGACGATCAGGTTGGGCGGGGTGCCGATCAGGGTCAGCAGGCCGCCCAGGATGGTCGCGAAGGACAGCGGCATCAGCACCGCGGCTACCGGCCGCTTCGCCTTCTTCGCCGTGTCGATCGCCATCGGCATGAGCAATGCCAGCGTGCCGACGTTGTTCATGAAGCCCGACAGCAGGGCCCCGACCGCCCCGAGCACGCCGACGTGGCTGCTGGTCCGCTTGGCGAAGCGCAGCACCGTGGCGGCGAGGGACTCGGTGGCACCGGTCGCTGCCAGCACGCGCGAGGCGACGAGAACCAGGGCGACGGTGATGGTGGCCGGGTGGCCGAAGCCGGCGAAGGCCTGGCCGGCCGGCACCAGTCCGAGCAGCACCGCGAGCATCAGAATGCCGAAGGCGACGATGTCGTAGCGGACCCGCCCCCAGACGAGCAGCGCGACCAGCAGGCCGAGCAGGCCGAACAGCAGAACCTGGTCGCCGGGCAAGGACAGGTCGGGCAAGGTGATCTCGGGCATCCTGGAGCGCGGCTAGAACAGGTGCTGGCCGCCGGTCACGAAGACCTCGGTGCCGGTCACGTAGCCGAAGTCCGGCGTGCAGAGCCGAAAGACGGCGCCGGCGACCTCCTCCGGCGTGCCCATTCGGCGCATCGGGATGCGCGGGATCAGGGCCTCGTACTCGGGGCCGATCATAGCCGTCTCGATCTCGCCCGGGGCGACCGCGTTCACGCGCACGCCGAACTCCGCGAACTCGACCGCCATCTCCCGGGTCAGCGCCGAAAGTGCCGCCTTCGAGGTCGAATAGGCCGATCCGGCGAAGGGGTGGATGGCGTGGCCGGCGATCGAAGTGATGTTGACGACCGATCCCTGGCCGCGGCGCAGCGGTACCGCGAAGCCGCGGGCGAGCGCCAGGGGCGCGAAGAAGTTCAGCTCGAAGACCTGCCGCCAGCCCTCGATCTCGCCGTTCAGGATGCCGAGCCGCTCCTTGTAGGGCGTCTTCAGCGAGATCGCCGCGTTGTTGACCAGGGCGTGCACGGGCTGCTCGCCGATGATGGCCAGGGCCTGGCTCACGAAATCCTCGACGCCGGCCGGATCGGCCAGGTCCACCGTGATGTGGTGGGTCCAGTTCGGGTCGGCCTTGCAGTGCGGCGGGATGCCCTCGCGCGAGCAGGTGATGATGCGCCAGCCCTCGTCGGAAAAGCGCTGCACGGTGGCGTGCCCGATTCCCCGGCTGGCGCCGGTCAGGATCACGGTCTGGCTCTGCTCGGTCGTCGGCACGTGGGCGGTCATGGCCGGCGCACTCTAGCGGATCGCGGGCGCCCCGTCGCGGTCGCTGCGAGCGCTTCGCAGGACTCTTCTAGCGCGGCAGCGGGTGCAGCTGCGCCGAACGCACGGCGACGACCTGGAAGGTATGGAGTTCACCCTCGGGCTCCTTGATCGAGACGTACTCGCCCTCGACGAACCTGTGCTTGTCGAAGCGATAGCCGGCCTCCAGCCCGTCCGGGTCGCCCTCGATGTCGTAATGAAAAGCCCAGGAGCCCCGCGTGTGCATAAGATGCCCGAACTCATCCTCCTCGCCCTCCCAGAAGCGCCAGACGCGGCACTCGTCGCGGCGCCGGCGGTATTCTTCCGCGTCGATGTGCCCCTCCGCGTCGAGCGGCGCGACGAACTCGTAGCCGTGCCGGTCGCTGCCAAGCGGGTGCTCGGGGGTGCGGGCCAGCTCGAGGCGGATGTTCCGAAGGGTCATGGGGCTCTCTTTGTCAGGGGCGAAGGCTGCCGACCCGCCACGGCGGGATACTTGTCGACAAGACCGGGATGGGTCCGGATGAAATGCCGCAGCACCATCCGAAGTTTCCACGCGTGCTCGCCGTCGCCGCGCGCTTCGGCGGCCGCGATGTCGTCGAGGATGATCCGCTTCAGGCAGGAGGCGCCGTCCGGGCAGCCCACGAGATACTGGGCCATCTCCACGGCGACGATCTCGGGCACGTGCTCGTGCTCCATGATCGCCTCGATCTCCTCCTCCGTGAGGTCGCAGAGGGCGATGCAGTCGTCCAGGGTCAGCATTGCGGTCTCCCTCCCCGGTCCGCCGTCGCCCAGACCGGGACGGGCCAGGGCGGGCGGGCCGGTTGTCAGTGGGCCAGCAGGACCGGCACCTCGGCGTTGGACAGCACCTCTCGCGTCGCCCCGCCGAGCACGAACTCGCGCAGGCGGCTATGCCCGTAGGCGCCCATGACCAGCAGGTCGGCGTCGAGCTCGGCGCACTGGGCGAGCAGCTCGTTGCCGGCGTGGCGCTGCGGCTCGACGCGCCGGACACGAGCCTCGATACCGTGCAGCAGCAGGTAGTCGGCCAGACGCGCCGGGTCCGGCGCGTTCCGGCCGGACTCGGCGAGCGACACAACGGTCACCGACTCGGCCCCGGCGAGCAGCGGCAGGGCGGCGCTGACCGCGCGGGTCGCCTCGCGGGTCGCGTTCCAGGCGATCGCGACCTTGCGGCCGGCGAAGCTCTCGCCGCCCGGCGGCACGACCAGCACGGGCCGGGCCGTCTCGAACAGGCCGGCCTCGAGCGCGGGCGCGTAGGCCCCATCCTGCCCCGGGTCGGGGCGGGCGACGACGATCAGGTCGGCGAGCAGGCCGCGCGCCGCCGTCTCGCTGTCCTCGCGCCCGACGAGGCTGCGCCAGGCGGCGCGGAAGCCGCCGGCGAGCGGCTTGTCACCGGCCTCGACCGGGGCCAGGTCGACCGCCCGGCAGGCCTCGTCGTAGAAGCGCCGGGCGCGATCGGCGTTGGCCTGGGCGCTGGCCTCGAGCTCGCGCGAGACATCGTCGATCAAGGCACCGGACATGCCCTCGCCGACCAGCGGCAGTGACATGTTCGGGTCGGGCTTGACGTGCAGGACCTCGAGATAGGCATCGTAGCGGCGGCCCAGCGCGAAGGCGGCGCGAAGCTGGCTCTCGCCGGCCGGCGTGCCGTCCAGGACGGCCAGGATCGAACGATAGGTCATCGGCGGGCTCCTCTCGCACCGTTTGGCGCCGTCATCATCGGTTATCGCCAAGGAACCACTATGACCTGCATCAAGTGCCCTTGCACGCGCCGACGATAGTCCCGCCGCAAGGCCGGCCGCGCAAGGGGGGCGCTGCGCCGGGCCGCGACGTCAGCTGTAGACCGGCGTATCCTCCGACAGTACGTAGGGGTCCTGGTGGATCGTCACCTCCGCGTGCGGGAAGGCGGTCTGCAGTTCGGCCTCGACCGCCTCGGCGATAGCGTGGGCGCGGTAGAGCTTCATGCCGCCGTCGACCTCCAGGTGTAGCTGGATGAAGGTCGTGCGCCCCGAAGCGCGGGTCTTGAGGTCGTGGACGCCCAGCACCTCGCTGTGCCGGCGCACCAGCTCGATGATGCGCTGCCGCTCCTCGTCGGGCAGCTCCCGGTCCATCAGCATGTTGTAGGCATCCAGGCCGATCCCGAAGGCGCTGCGCAGGATGTAGGCGGCGATCGCCAGGGCGAGCAGCGGGTCGGCGTAGGTCAGGCCGTAGCGGCTGGTCAGCACCAGGGCCAGGATGACCGCAGCGTTCATCATCAGATCGCTGAGGTAGTGCAGGGCATCGGCGCGGATCGCCACGGACCCGGTGCGGGCGACGACGTATTTCTGGAAGCGTGTCAGCGCGAAGGTTGCGACCAGCGAGACGAGCATCACGGCCACGCCCAGCTCGCCGTGCGAGATCGGCTCGGGATCGAACAGGCGGCGCCCCGCCTCAACGAGCAGAAAGAGCGCCGAGCCGGTGATCAGCCCGGCCTGAGCCAGGGCCGCGAGCGGCTCCGCCTTGCCGTGGCCGAAGCGGTGCTCCCGATCGGCCGGCACGAGCGACTGGCGGACCGCGAGCAGCATGACCAGGGAGGCCATCCCGTCGAGCAGCGAATCGACCAGGCTCGACAGCAGGGCGACCGAGTCGGTCAGCCCCCAGGCGACCAGCTTAAGCGCGATCAGAAGCAGCGCCGTGCCGCTCGAGGCGTAGGTCGCCCAGCGCATCAGGCGGCCGGCCTCGGCCGGACTGATCCGGCGCGGCGGGGCGGCCTCTGCCGCCGGATCTGGGCTTGCCCCGGCCATGACGGCCCTCCATCCTTGGCTCGCCGCCCTGAGGCGGGCGCCTCAGGGATAGAGGCGCTCGATGCGCCAGCCCTCGCCTTCGCGATGATAGACGAAGCGGTCGTGCAGCCGAAAGGCGCCGTCCTTCCAGAACTCCAGCAGCCGCGGTAGGATCCGGAAGCCGGACCAGTGCGGCGGCCGAGGCACGCTGCCAACCGCGTGCTTGGCGGCAAAGCGAGCGACCCGCTTCTCCAGGGCGTAGCGGCTTTCCAGGGGGCGCGACTGGTCGGAGGCCCAGGCGCCGATCTGGCTCTGCCGCGGCCGCGAGGCGAAGTAGGCCTCCGCCTCCTCGGCCGAGACCTGCTCGACCGGCCCCTCGATGCGCACCTGGCGGCGCAGCGACTTCCAGTGGAAGAGCAGGGCCGCCTTGGGATGGGCGAGGAGCTGGCGGCCCTTGCGGCTGTCGTAGTTCGTGTAGAAGACGAAGCCCGCGGCGTCGCAGCCCTTCAGCAGCACCATCCGTGCCGAGGGCATACCGTCCTCGCCGACGCTGGCCAGGACCATCGCGTCGGGATCGTTTGGCTCGCTGGCCCGAGCTTCCTCGAGCCACTCCTGGAAGAGGCTCAGGGGATCGGCTGGCGGAGAGTCGAACATGGAATCCTCTGGAGGTTTCGCCGAGGCGCCGGACGCGGCGGCCGGCTCTTGGCGCAGGCGGTGCGCGTCGCCACCTGTCCGGGTGCCTTCCGCGGCCTCGCGACGGCTGACGGAACAAAATGCGACGGAACCGCGCTCTTGATCCGTTGCAGGGGAAACTTATGGCGAGGAACGACATGAACACCAAGATCCTTCTGGCCGCTCTGTTCGCGGGCTTGCTCGCCGTCGCCGGCTGCGCGCAGGACGGCAGCGGTCCCGGCACCAAGCAGACCATCGGCGGCCTCGGCGGCGCCGCGCTCGGCGGCCTGCTCGGCTCGCAGTTCGGCGGCGGCACGGCGAACCTTGCCTTCACCGCCCTGGGCGCCGTCGCCGGCGGCCTGGTCGGCTCCGAGGTCGGGCGCGGCCTCGACGAGACCGATCGCATGAGGGCGCAGCAGGCGCAGCAGCAGGCGCGCTCCGCCCCGATCGGCGAGACCATCGCCTGGTCGAACCCCGACAGCGGCGTCCGGGGCAGCTACACCCCGACCCGGGACGGCTATCGCCAGGACGGCGCCTACTGCCGCGAGTTCCAGGAGACCGTGACCATCGACGGACGCCAGCAGAGCGCCTACGGCGTCGCCTGCCGGCAGCCGGACGGTTCCTGGCGCATCGTCGAGCAGAGCTGAGGCGGCGGGGCACCCGCTTCCTCCGGATAAAGTCCTGGCCGCCCGCGACGCGGGCCGGCAAGATCGGACGGACGGCGCGCGACGGCGGCTGAGGTCGTCGTCGCGCGCCGTCCGTCCACTCGTCTGACGGTTCACTGCATGAGCGATCTCTACAGCACTCTCGAGGTCTCACGCGATGCCAGCGCGGAGGACATCAAGCGCGCCTACCGCAAGCTCGCCAAGAAACTCCATCCCGACCTCAACCCCGGCGACAAGACGGTCGAGCAGCGCTTCAAGGAGATCAACCACGCCTACGCGCTGCTGTCCGATCCCGAGAAGCGCAAGCGCTACGACGCCGGCGAGATAGACGACAGCGGCCAGGAGCGGCCGTCGCGCGGCTTCTACCGCTCCTACGCCGACGCCGGGATGGGCGCCAAGTATCACGGCTTCGACGCCGAGGCGGCGGAAGACATCTTCTCCGACCTGTTCGGCGGCTTCGGCCGGTCCCGGCGCGCCGGCGGCGGGCGCACGCCGCACCAGCGCGGCGCCGATGTCTCCTACAGCGTCCACATCGACTTCCTGGAGGCCGCCAAGGGCGCGCGCAAGCGCATCCAGCTGGCCGACGGCAAGACCGTCGACGTCACGGTCCCGCCCGGCACCCGCGACCGCCAGACCCTGCGGCTGAAGGGTCAGGGTCTTCCGGGCCTGGGCGGCGCCGGTGCCGGCGACGCCTACGTCGAGGTCCACATCGAGCCGCACCGCTTCTTCACCCGCAAGGACAGCGACATCCACCTGGAGCTGCCGGTCGCCCTCAACGAGGCGGTGCTCGGCGCGACCATCTCGGTGCCGACGATCGAGGGGCCGGTATCGATGAAAGTGCCGTCTGGTGCCAACAGCGGCACGACGCTGAGGCTCAAGGGCCGCGGCGCGCTCGACCAGAAGTCGGGCGAGCGCGGCGACCAGTACGTCAAGCTCAAGGTCGTCCTGCCCGACCAGCCCGACGCCGAGCTGCAGCGCTTCATGGAGTCCTGGGCCAAGGAGCATGCCTACGATCCGCGCAAGAAAGCCGGGCTGGTTTAGCCGGGCCGGGGAGGAAACCATGCCGCTGTTCTCGCTCGTCGAGGTCGTCGCTGCGATCCGCGAAGAGGGGCTGCAGGTCCAGCAGGTCGAGGTCGAGAGCTTCGTCCAGCAGTCCTGGGTGATCCCGCTGCGGGAGGAGGGCGGCTACTTCTTCGACGAGGCCGACAAGGCGCGCATCGAGCTGATCGTCGAGCTGCGCTGCGACATGGCGGTCAACGACGAGGCCGTGCCGGTCATCCTGAACCTGCTCGACCAGCTCTACGGACTGCGCCGCACCCTCGGCGAGATCCGCGAGGCGGTGCGCGAGCTGCCGCCGGACTGGCGCGACGCTTTCGAGAAGCGCCTGGTCGGCTCGCTCGGCGAGTGAGCCGGGCGCCCGCCGCGGCAGCTCAGTCTACCGTCCCGGCCTCTTCCTGCTCGTCGAGCTTCAAGGGCGCGGCTCGCTCGACGGGACGCAGGCGCGCGGTCGATTCGAGCAGGTCGGGATCGTCGAGGAGGCTGGCCAGACTCGCCTTGCGGTAGCTGGCGTGCGCCTCGTCCAGCGCCTGGATGACGCGGCGCGGCGCCTCCGGCCAGGCGATGCTGGCGTGCAGGCGCAGGCCCAGGATCTCGAGCAGGCTCTCGAGATCGACCTGCGAGAGATCGCGGGCGAGCAGCATGCGGTCGCCGGAAGTGCGCTGGATCAGGTGCGCCCGACGCAGCCGGGACAGGGACTCGTCGAGCTCCGAGGGGGTCGCCGGCAGGCTGCGCAGCAGGCGCGCGCGCTGCACCGAGGCGCCGTCGCGATGCGCCTCGGCGAGCCGGCAGAGCACGGAGAGCGCCAGCGCAAGCCGGTTCGCCAGCCGCTCGGTGCCGCCGTCGCGGCGCGAGGTCACGCGCCATTCCGGCATCGCCGCGGCGATCTCCGCGCCGCCCAGAACGATCACCCAGAAGGCATACATCCAGAGCAGGAAGATCGGGATCGCCGCCAGGGCGCCGTAGACCAGGGCGTAGGACGAGAAGTTGGCGATGTATAGCCCGAACAGCGCCTTCAATCCCTCCAGCGCGACCGCCGCGGCGACGGCGCCGGTCAGCGCGTCGCGCAGAGCCACCGCGCGGTTCGGCACGATGAAGTAGACCAGCGCGAAGCCGACGGCGGCGAGCAGGATCGAGACCAGGCGCGACAGGCCTACGAAGCTGCCGATGACCTGCTCGCTGGCGGTCTGCGCCAGGGTGAAGGCGTAGCTCGACAGGGTCAGCGAGGCGCCGATCAGCAGCGGTCCCATGGTCAGCAGCGCCCAGTAGACGAGCACGCGGCTGGCGAGCGGCCGCGGCTGGGTGATTCGCCAGATGTGGTTGAGGGAGCCGTTGATGTTTGAAAGCAGCAGCAAGGCGATCACCGACAGGCCGACGACGCCCGGCGCGGTCAGGTTCGAGGCGTTGTCCAGGAAGCTCTGGAACTGGTCGTTGGCGGCGCTCGCCTGCTCGCTGGGCAGGATCTCGAAGATCGCGCCGCGCAGGCGCTCGCGCGCATCGTCGAAGGTCGGAAAGGCGGCCAGCACCGAGAGCGCGATCGCCAGCATCGGCACCAGCGCGAGCAGGGCCGTGTAGCTGAGCCCGGCGGCCAGATCGATCACGTTGTCGCGCAGGCTGCGCCGCAGCAGGAAGCCGGCGAAGCCGTAGCCGCGCTTCGCACCGGCCAGGAGACGCGCCTTCAAGCCCTTGCGTTTCGCCATCCGAGCGACCTCCTGCCGGTCCGTGACAATGGCGCAACCGGCGCGCGCGTCAAGCCGCCGACGCCCGCGGCCGGCAGGGCGCCGGGTCGACGCCCCCGGGGTCGGCGGAGGGTCGGCGGCTCGGTTTGACCGCCTTCCGGGTTGGTGTAGGATGCGCCCGCGCCGGCCGCCCTTCCGGCCCTCCCGATAAAAAGCGACAAATCGAGACCAGCTCATGAGTCAATCCGACGCCCTGATGTCCGGCAAGCGCGGCCTGATCATGGGGGTGGCCAACGACCGTTCCATCGCCTGGGGCATCGCCAAGGCGCTGCACGAGCACGGCGCCGAACTGGCCTTCACCTATCAGGGCGACGCGCTGGAGAAGCGGGTCCGGCCGCTCGCCGAGTCGGTCGCCAGCGACATCGTGCTGCCCTGCGACGTCACCGACGACGCCTCGATCGACGCCGTCTTCCGCGAGGTCGGCGAGCGCTGGGGCCGGCTCGACTACCTGGTCCACGCCATAGCCTATGCCGACAAGGACGAACTCAAGGGCAAGTTCCTGCGCACCAGCCGGGCCAACTTCGAGCGCTCCCTCGACATCTCCTGCTATTCCTTCACCGCCGTCGCCCAGCGCGCCGTGCCCTTAATGAGCGAAGGCGGCAGCCTGCTGACCCTGACCTACTACGGCGCCGAGCGGGTCATGCCGCACTACAACGTCATGGGCGTCGCCAAGGCCGCGCTGGAAGCCTCGGTGCGCTACCTGGCGGCCGACCTCGGCGAGCAGGACATCCGGGTCAACGCGATCTCGGCGGGCCCGATCCGCACCCTCGCGGCCTCGGGTATCGGCGACTTCCGCTACATCATGAAGTGGAACGAGTACAACTCGCCGCTGCGCCGCAACGTCACGCTCGATCAGGTCGGAGGCTCCGCGCTCTACCTGCTCTCCGATCTGTCGGCCGGCGTCACGGGCGAGATCCACCACGTCGATTCCGGCTACCACACGGTCGGCATGATGGCGGTCGATGCCGCCGCGCAGGTGCGCGAGCTGCTCGAAGGCTTCAAGACCCAGGGCTGAGCGGCATGCCGGGCAACGCCTTCGGCCAAGCCTTCCGGTTCGAGACCTGGGGCGAGAGCCACGGACCCGCGATCGGCTGCGTCGTCGACGGCGTGCCGCCGCTGATCCCGCTGAGCGAGGCCGAGCTCCAGGTCTGGCTCGACCGCCGCAGGCCGGGGCAGTCGCGTTTCACGACCCAGCGCCGCGAGCCCGACCAGGTGCGCATCCTCTCCGGCGTCTTCGAGGGCCTCACCACCGGCACGCCGCTCTCGCTGATGATCGAGAACCAGGACCAGCGGTCCAAGGACTACGGCGAGATCGCCGACAAGTTCCGGCCGGGCCACGCCGACTACACCTACTGGAAGAAGTACGGCATCCGCGACTACCGGGGCGGCGGGCGCTCGAGCGCCCGCGAGACGGCGATGCGGGTCGCCGCCGGCGGCGTCGCCCGCAAGGTGCTGGACCAGGTGCTCGGCGCCGGGCGGGTGACGATCCGCGGCGCCCTGGTCCAGGTCGGCAGCCACCGCATCGAGCGCACCAACTGGGACTGGAGCGCGGTCGACGACAACCCCTTCTTCTGCCCCGACCGCCAGGCCGCCCAGTCCTGGGAGGGCCTGCTCGACGCCACCCGCAAGGCCGGCTCCTCGCTCGGCGCCGTCATCGAGGTGGTCGCTGAGGGCGTGCCCGCCGGTCTCGGGGAGCCGATCTACGACAAGCTCGACGCCGACCTCGCCAAGGCGATGATGTCGATCAACGCGGTCAAGGCCGTGGAAATCGGCGCCGGCTTCGCGGCGGCCGAGCTTTCGGGCGAGGAGAACGCCGACGAGATGCACATGGCCGACGGCGAGGTCGCCTTCCTGGCCAACAACGCCGGCGGCGTGCTCGGCGGCATCTCCAGCGGCCAGGACATCGTCGTGCGCTTCGCGGTCAAGCCGACCTCCTCGATCCTCCAGCCGCGGCGCACTGTCGACCGCCACGGCCAGGAGACCGAGATCGTCACCAAGGGGCGCCACGACCCTTGCGTCGGCATCCGAGCGGTGCCGGTCGGCGAGGCGATGATGGCGATCGTGCTGGCCGACCATCTGCTGCGGCAGCGCGCGCAGGTCGGCGGGGTCTAGGGCGTGGCGCCGATCGCGTTGCGCCCCGTCGCGCCGGAGGACGTCGGCCGGCTGACCGTGCTGCTGATGGAGACCTACGCCTTCTACGGCGATCCCGACCCGATCCCGGCCTCCGAGGCGGCCGAGCGCCTGCGCCGCTACCTGGGCGCCCAGCCCGGCTACGAGGCGGTGCTGGCCTCCAGCGAAGGCATCGACATCGGCTATGCGATCTACGCGCCAGTGTTCTGGACCAGCGACTGCCGGATCGCGCTGTTCCTCAAGGAGATCTTCGTCCTGGAGCGGTGGCGCAACCGCGGCGTCGGGCGCGACCTGATGCGCTGCCTGGCCCAGGTCGCCCTGCAGCGCGACTGGCCGCGGATCGTGTGGACCGTCGACCGGCGCAACCGGCCCGCCCTGCGCTTCTACCGCACGATCCCCGGCGCCCGCGAGGTCAACAAGGACGTCTACGTGATCGGCAGCGAGTCCCTGCGGCGGCTCTCGAAGTAGCGCCTACCGGCGGAAGCCGGCGACCAGTTCCAGGTGCGCGGTCCAGGGGAACTGGTCGAGCGGCACGATCTGCTCCAGCCGATAGCCGCCCTCGACCAGGATGCGGGCGTCGCGCGCGAAGCTGACCGGATTGCAGGAGACCGCCACCACGCTGGGCACGCCGCTCGCCGCCAGGTGCTCGGCCTGCTCGCGCGCGCCGGCGCGCGGCGGGTCGAAGACGACCGCGTCGAAGCCGGCGAGCTCCTCGGGGCGGAGCGGCTGGCGGGCCAGGTCGCGCGGCGCGATGGCGAGCGGCCCGGCCAGGCCGGCCCGGCGGCCGGCCGCCCAGAGTGCCGCCAGCGCCGCCTCGTCGCCCTCGACCGCGAGCAGGCTGCCGGCCCGGGCCAGCAGCGCGAAGCTGAAGGTGCCGCAGCCGCAGTAGAGGTCGGCGATCCGGCCCAGACTGCCGTCCGGCAGCGCCGCCAGGACCGCCTCGCGCAGCGTCGTCTCGCCCTCGGCGGTCGGCTGCACGAAACCGCCGGGCGGCGGCGAGACCAGGATGCCGCCGCCGGGTCCGCCGAAGTTCAGGACCGGGGCCCGGCGCTGGCCGAGCGGCTCAGGCTCGCTCTCGCCGCGGATCTGCGCCGAGAGGCGCGCCAGGTCCTGGGCCTCGGCGAAGGCCGTCGCCGCCTCGCGGCCGGCGAGGTCCGGCGAGCGCGGCAGCAGCAGCAGCAGGTCGCAGCCGCTCTCGGTCAGGGTCGCCGTCGCCTCCGCCGTCTCGCCCTCGCGCAGCAGCAGGCCAAACAGGGCGCGCAGGGGCTCGAGCAGCGCGAAGAGCTCGGGGCGCAGCACGTGGCATTCGGCGAGATCGACGACGTGGCTGCTCATGCGCTCGTGGAAGCCGATCAGCACCTGCCGGCCGACCCGCGCGACCGCCAGGTTGGCCCGCCGGCGGCTGCGCGGTGCGACCCGCACCAGCGGCGCCACCTCCGCCGCCTCGATCTCCTGGCGCGCCAGGGCGTCGAGCAGCAGGCCGCGCTTCCAGTCGGCGTAGAGGCGGTCGTCGAGCTGCTGGACCTGGCAGGCGCCGCAGGGGCCGAAGTGCGCGCAGGGCGGCTCCTGCCGGCCCGGCCCTTCCTCGATCAGCTCGACCGGCTCGCCGCGCCAGCCGCCGGCCTTCTCGCCGGTCAGGCGAACCTTGAGGCGGTCGCCGGCGACCGTCTGGGCGACGAACACCGGCTTGCCGTCCCAGGTGGCGACGCCGTCGCCGCGCCCGCCGATCCCCTCGATGGTCACCTCGACCTGCCGGCCGCCGCCCGCTCGCGTGCGCCTGCGCATCCCATAATCCCATCTCGTCTGTTGCGCGGCCGGAACCGGTCTGCGGCGAAGCCGGGCCGGCGGTCACCTGGCACTTCCGATGCCGCGCGTACCGACGGCGCCCGAGACGAGGAAGCCGATCGGCCCGTGCTGGTACCAGCGGCGGTGCTGCCGCTGGCGGGCCGACCGCCCGAAGCCCTGCGAAATGCGGTCGACGAGGATCGCGACCAGCACGATGCCTAGCCCGCCCTGAGTCGCGAGGGCGACGTCCAGGCGACCAATCCCGCGGAGGACCATCTGACCGAGGCCGGTGACGGATATCATAGAGGCCACGACGGTCATGGCCAGCGACATCATGATCGTCTGGTTCACGCCGGTCATGACCGTCGGAAGGGCCAGCGGCATCTGGATCTTCAGGAGAATCTGGTTCGGGTTTCCGCCGAAGGCGCGGCCCGCCTCGACAAGGTCCGCCCGAACCTGTCGGATACCGAGGTTGGTCAGCCGGATGACCGGCGCGATGGCATAGAAGATCGTCACGATCACCCCTGGGACGTTGCCTATGCCGAACAGCATGACCACGGGCACCAGGTAGACGAACGAGGGGATCGTCTGCATGAAGTCCAGGACCGGCTTCAGCACCGCCTCGAAACGGTCGCTGCGGGCGCCGAGGATGCCGATCGGAATCCCGAACAGGATGCAGAAGCTGACGGCGGTCAGAATGATGGCGAGCGTCGTCATCGCCGGGGCCCAGGCGCCGATCAGGCCGATGCCCATGAGGCAGACGAAGGCCGTCGCGGCCGTCCGCACGCCGCCGCTCTGCCAGCCGAGCAGCGTGAAGAGAGCCATGATGAGCAGCGGCGGACTGTCCCTCAAGATCGCCTCGAAGGTGTTGAGCACGCTCGCCACCGGTTCCTTCATCGCCTGGAAGACCGGGCGGTGGTTGTCGACCAGCCAAGCGAGGAGGTTGGCCACCCACTCGCCCAGGGGCACGAGGGTCCCCTGGAAGGGGTCGAGGATCGCTGCGGGGTCCATACTGCGCCGTCTCCCTGGAAATGCTCAGCCGATGCGCGCGCGGATCGCCGACAGCAGCCCATCGGCCGTCACCGTCCCGAGCCGCCGCTCGCCGTCGCGCACCGCCAAGCCGCCCTCGGCACCTGCGATCACGTCCAGCAGTTCCGTCAGCGGCGTGTCTGGTCCGACAGCCCGCCCTGCTTCGGACTCCTCCCCGGCACCGTCGGGCCCGGCGGAGTCCCAGGTTTGCATCACCGCGGCTGCGGTCAGGAAGTGCAGATGTGAAACGCCTCGGACGAAGCGGGCGACGTAGTCGTCGGCCGGGCGGGTCAGGATCTCCTCCGGGCGGCCGACCTGGACGAAGGCACCGTCCTTCATGATGGCGACCCGATGGCCGACCTGGATCGCCTCCTCCAGATCGTGGGTGATGAACAGGACGGTCTTGTTCATCGCCTTGGCCAGCTCCGCGAACTGATCCTGGAGTTCGCGCCGAATCAGGGGGTCGAGGGCCGAGAAGGGCTCGTCCATCAGCAGGATGTCCGGGTTCGAGGCGAGCGCCCGCGCCAGCCCGACCCGCTGTTGCATGCCGCCCGACAGCTCGTCCGGATAGCGGCTCTCCCAGCCGCCGAGCTGGACCAGGTCCAGCGCACGCTCGGCCGCGGCCGAGCGCTCCCGCCGGCCGACGCCCCGGACCTCGAGACCGAAGCCCACGTTGTCCCGGATCGTCCGGTGTGGCCAGAGCGCCATGTGCTGGAATACCATGCCGATGCTGTCCGCGCGCAGCCGCTCGAGGTCGCGCGCCGAGAGCCGGGAGATGTCCTGGCCGTTGATCTCGACAGTGCCGCTCGACGGTTCGATCAGGCGGTTGACGTGACGCAGCAGAGTGGACTTGCCGCTGCCGGACAAGCCCATGATGCAGAAGGTCTCGCCGGCACCGACGTCGAAGCTGACGTCCTGCACCCCGACGACGCAATCAAAGCGCGTGCGCACCTCGTCCTTGGACAGGGGCGCCTCGCGCATCGCGGCCAGCGCCTCGTTCTCTCGCTCGCCGTAGATCTTCCAGACGTTGCGGCATTTTACCGGCACCGCCGTCGTTGCCATTCCCTCTCCTTCCTGCAATGCACCAGCGCACTGCCTTTCCAGCAGTCGTGGCTAGGCAGTCCGCGTGTCGCGGTCGTTGAGCTTCCGCTCGAGAAGCCGGATGCGGCTCATCACGACATCCATCTCCATGGATCCGATCTGCAAGTGGCGCCGCCCGCTGCTCGCGTTGAAGGCATCGCGGGCGTGCAGGACGCGATGGTTGTCCATGGCCAGGATCTGCCCCGGAGCGAGTCGGAAGTGTACCTGGTTCCCAGCGTCGTTCAGCAACTCGCTCAGGCGTCTGTATCCGCGATAGAAGGGCTCGACCAGATCGGGGTGGCAAACGAAGCTCCTGCGCGCCTGGTTCGAGAAGCGGATCATCTTGAACTCGCCCTCGGGGCCGGCGACGAGGATCGGCGAGGCCGCTCGAACGTCGTAGTCACGGTTGGAGATCTGGAATTCCACCTCCACGCGCGTCAGCGCGTCGAACGCCTCCCGGTCTTCGGCACGCAGATCGTTCGCCGCCGCCAAGCCGTCGACGAGCCGCGTCTCGCCGCCACTCGCTTCCTGGACGAGGCAGTGGAGGAACTGTACGCCCGGTGGCCACGCGTAGTTCGCGAGATCCGTGTGAGGCTTCACCACGTCGTCGGTGAAGGCAATGTTGTAGGCGGAGGGTTCGACCCGGATGTCGCGCAGCCTGCCGAAGCAGATCTCCCGGAGATAGCCCAGATGCCCCGCCAACCGCTCGACCTCCCCTTCCGCGGAGGGCGCCCCGGTGAGGAGGGAGAAGCCGTCTCGGACCAGCCCGCGAAGGAAGCGTAGCTGGATGGCCTCGCTCTCGACGACCTCACGATAATCGAAGAACGGCAGGTGCTCCACCATCTCTGCGCGCCAGGGCTCCCGCGCCGACCCCAGCCCGGTCCCGCGCCCGGGTGCATAGGTATGGGCGCGCAGCCATCCCCCGTCGTGGCGGGTTTCCCGTCGGTCCGACCAGACGACGCGGATGGTCTCCTCGCCTTCGAGCTCGGCCTCCAGCGGCCGCAGGTCCGGCTGAAGGGCGTGGAAGTCCACCACCCGCTCCCGCGTATCCGCATGCAGATCGCCGGCCGCGACGCCGTGGTCGCGGAGCCAGAGATGGTGAAACTCCTCGGCACCGCCATCGTCCCAGGTCACCCTCAGAGTGCGCTCCAGAACCTGAAGGGCTGTGATAGCCATCGTTGCTCTCCTGTCGCTCGTTTGACAATCGTTGCGCAACGCTAGGTTCCGCCTGAAAGCGACGCAACTTGCGAAATCTCCGCGCGTTGCGTAAGAAATTGTTATGCAGAGCTTGCGGGACAGACTGCCACCACCGAATGCACTGGTCGCTTTCGAAGCGGCTGCACGCCATCTCAGCTTCACGTCAGCCGCCGGCGAGCTCAACGTTACGCGCGTCGCCGTGAGCAGTCAGGTCAAGCAGCTCGAGGAGTTCCTGGGCACTGGACTGTTTCTTCGCCTGCACCGCGCGCTGCGCCTCACGCCAGCGGGCGAGATCCTCGGCCGCCGGCTCTCGGCGTCACTGGGCGACATTGCGGCGACCGTGGAATCGATCCGCGAGGACAATCGCAACCAGCGCCTGACGATCACCACCTCGACCGGATTCGTGACCTACTGGCTGCTGCCCAGGATCAGCGACTTTCGCCGGCAGCACCCCGACATCGATCTCCGCCTCCTGGTGTCGGACAGCTACCTCAATCTCAGCAGCGAAAGCGTCGACGTCGCCGTGCGCTACGGCAGTGGCGGATGGCAGGGCGTCGATGCCAGGCCCCTCGTCCAGGAAAGGATTTTTCCCGTCTGCAGTCCGGGATTCCTTGTCGAGCACGGCTGCTTCCAGCGCCCCGAGGAGCTGCTCAGCCAGCGGCTGCTCCATCTCGACGGCCCCTACGACGCGGAGACGCGCTGGGCGACCTGGTTCTCAGCGCAGGGGATCGACCCGGTGCCACCGCTGGGCGGCCTGTTCCTCAACACCTATACCAGCCTAGTGCAGGCGGCGCTGGACGGCCAGGGCATCGCCCTGCTCGGTCCGCCGCTGCTGGCCCGCGCCCTCGCCGACGGCTCGCTGGTCCGGCCGATCGAGGTGGCACCGACACTGCGGCGAACCTTCTGGCTGGTGTCACCGCAGCAGTCGGTGCCCTCACCCGCGGCGCAGACCTTTTGCACGTGGATCGCAGCGGCGATGTCCGCGGCCCCTTGAGGCAGGGGGCACCGCGCCCGACGACCGGCTAGTCGGCCGCTGCGGCGGCCTCCTCGACCCAGGCATCGAACTGCTGCTGGTGTTCGGACACCCAGGCCTCGGCATGTCCACGAATCTGCTCGATGTCGGTCTCGCCTTCGTGCTGCTTCAGGATCGCGGCGTTGACGTCCTCGAGCGGTATCTCCAGCACCTCGAACAGCCGCTCGGCGGCCGGATTCTCGTCGAGGAAGGCGGCGTTGGCCAGAATCCCGATGGTGTTCACCTGGAAGCCGGTGTTGCTGCCGTCCGGCTGCGCGGTGTCGGCATCCGCCTCCGAGCGGTCGCCGGGCAGGGCCGAGAATGGTACATCGAGCCAGTGCGTGTCTTCGCCAGGCTTCAGGACCGAGCTCACCCACAGAGGCGTCCAGGTGTAGTAGAGAATCGGCTCGCCCTGCCGGAACCGGGTGATGCCATCGGCGATCAGGGCGAAGTACTGGCCCTGGTTATGGCTGATGCGATCACGCAGGTCGAAGGCGTCCAGGTGGTGTTCGATCACCGCCTCGCAGCCCCAGCCTGGATTGCAGCCGAGCAGATCGGCCTTGCCGTCGCCGTCGCTGTCGAACAGCGCCGCGATCTCCGGATCCTGGAACTGTCCGAGGTCGGTGATGCCATGGGCTTCGGCTGTCTTCCTGTCGACGAGATAGCCCTGCACGGCGCCCTCGATCAGGCGGCCGACGCGTGCGAGGCGCTGATCGCCGCCGGCCTTCTCGTAGAAGGCTTCGTGGAGCGGGTTCCAGTGCACGGCGGTGTAGTCCGCATCGCCCTGCCCGATCGCCAGATGCATGGCCGGAAACTGCGCCTCGAGATGCGGTGCCACCTCGTATCCCAGTCGCTCGAGTCCGATCTGCACGATGAAGTGCTGGAAGTAGTGGTCAGCGCGCCCCGTCGTGATCGGCTGAACCGTCGTGCCGGCTCCCGGCCGCTCGACGGCACCAGCCTGCCCGGCGGTGATCGCCAGCGCCAACCCGGCGCCCACGACGCACAACGCAAGCCTTCGTGTCTCGGTAGCCATTAATCCCTTCCTGCCGGCGCGCAGCGTCTCGTGGCACGGGCCGACCTTGTCGATTGTTCGCGGAGATTGATGCCCCTAGCCTCTGGAGCAGGCGCCGGCGTGTAAACATTAGAAAGTATGACGGCTTGCGTAGCCTCTCGTTGCGGAGCCACCGTGCCTTCTTCCCGTGCGGGTCGGCGCGGGGGCTCCCGCCCCCTGGTGGCCGTCCTGCCGACGCGCCACGGACCACCGGCGCACCCCACGACGATCAGCAAGGAGAGACCACGACATGCCGCAGCCCGACCACGTGATGAAGCTTCCGGTGCCCGAGGAGGCGGGCCTGGACGAGGACCTGCAGAAGTACTTCCAGGTCTGCCGCGACAAGCTCGGCCTGGTGCCGAACGTGCTCAGGGCCTACGCCATCCGGCCGGAGAAGCTGCGCGCCTTCGGCAAGATGTACAACGACCTGATGCTCGGCGACTCGGGCCTGAGCAAGCTGGAGCGGGAGATGGTCGCGGTCGTCGTCTCCTCGGTCAACCGCTGCTACTACTGCCTGGTCGCCCACGGCGCCGCGGTGCGCGAGCTGTCCGGGGACCCGGAGCTGGGCGAGATGCTGGTCATGAACTACCGGGTCGCGGAACTCTCGCCGCGCCAGCGCGGCCTGCTCGACTTCGCCTGGAAG
The DNA here is from genome assembly GCF_040905785.1 of Tistlia sp. Taxonomy (NCBI): domain Bacteria; kingdom Pseudomonadati; phylum Pseudomonadota; class Alphaproteobacteria; order Rhodospirillales; family Rhodovibrionaceae; genus Tistlia; species Tistlia sp. The sequence goes on along the minus strand of NZ_JBBDQW010000013.1, from coordinate 28,440 downwards.
CTGACCGAGACGCCGCACCTGGTCGGCGAGGCGGACCGCGCCGCGCTGCGCGATCTCGGCCTGTCCGAGGCGGATCTCTTCGATCTCTGCAACGTCGTCGGCTTCTTCAACATGTCGAACCGTGTCGCCAGCGGCGTCGACATGATGCCGAACAGGGAGTACCACGCCCGGGCTCGTCCCCAGGGCTGAACGGCTAGGATCCCCCGATGCGGCTGCTGATCTTCCTGCTGAAGTGCCTCGTCGGCGTCCTCGCCACGCTCGGCCTCCTCGTCGTGCTCGGCGCGCTGGCCCTCGGCTTCGCCTGGCGCGACCTCCAGTCCTGGCAGCGCGCCGAGGACGAGCCGCCGCGGCCGGACCGGGCGGTGCTGGTGCTGGACCTCGCCGAGGGCCTGGTCGACGGACCGCCGGGTGCGGCCGCGGGGCTGGCCGGTTTGGGCGGCCTGGGCGGCGAAACCAACCTGCGCGAGCTCGTGCTCGGCCTCGAGGCGGCCGCCGCCGACCCCGGCGTCGGCGGCCTGCTGCTGCGCGTCGGCAACGGCAAGCTGGACATCGCGCGGGTCCAGGAGCTGCGCCGCGCGATCGCGGCCTTCCGGGCCGGCGGCAAGCCGGTCCAGGCCTTCTCCGCCTCCTTCGGCGAAGGCGGCGACGGCACTTTGCACTACTACCTTGCGGCGGCCGCCGACGCGATCACGCTGCAGCCCTCGGGCAACCTGGACCTGGTCGGCTTCACCCTCGAGCAGCCCTACGCCCGCGCCTTGCTCGACGACTGGGACGTGGAGGCGCGGATCTATCGCCGCGAGCAGTACAAGGGCGCGGCCGAGCCGCTGCTGCTGGAGGAGATGAGCGCGCCGGTCCGCCGCAACCTGCAGGCGCTGCTCGATTCCTGGTTCGCGCAACTGGCCGGCGACATCGCCGGGGATCGCGATCTCGAGCCGGCCGCGGTGCGGCGGCTGGTCGACGGCGGACCCTACCTTCCGGCCGAGGCGCTCGGGCAGGGGCTGGTCGACCGGCTCGGCTACGCCGACGAGGCCGCGGCGGCGATCCTGGAGGCCGCTGGCCCGCGTGCCGCGCTGCTGCCGGTGCGCCGCTACCTGGCCGACCTCGCCGAGCGGGGCCCTGCCGGAGACGACCCGCGGATCGCGGTCATTCACGGCCAGGGCGCCGTCATGCTGGGCGAGAGCGAGGGCGCCAGCCCGCTCGGCAGCGTCAGCATGGGCGCGGACACCCTGGTCGAGGCCTTCGCCGAGGCGGCCGCGGACCCGGAGGTGCGGGCGATCCTGTTCCGGGTCGACAGCCCCGGCGGCTCCTATGCCGCCTCCGACTCCATCTGGCGCGCGGTGCGCAGGGCGCAGGAGGCAGGCAAGCCGGTCGTCGTCTCGATGGGCGCGCTGGCCGCCAGCGGCGGGTATTTCGTCGCCGCCCCGGCCGACCGCATCATCGCCGAGCCCGGCACGGTGACCGGCTCGATCGGCGTGGTCTCGGGCAAGATCCTGACCGCCGGCCTGTGGCGCGAGCTCGGCGTCACCTGGAGCGGCGTGCAGGCCGGCGAGAACGCCGGTTTCTGGGACTCGACCCGCGACTTCACGCCCGAGCAGTGGCAGCGCTTCACCGGCTTCGTCGACGCCGCCTACCAGGACTTCCTGGACAAGGTGGCGAGCGGCCGCGATCTGCCGGAGGAGGAGGCCGCGGCGCTGGCCGGCGGCCGGGTGTGGAGCGGTGCCGACGCCGCCGAGCGCGGCCTGGTCGACGGCCTCGGCGGCTACCGGGCGGCGATCGAAGCGGCCAAGGCGCTGGCCGGCATCGAGGCCGGCCAGGCCGTCACCCTGGTCGACTACCCCGAGGTCGAGGACCAGCTGGAGCGCCTGCTGCGCAGCTTCTTCCTGGACGGACTGCTGGCGACCCGCCTGGCCGGCTCGCTGCGCGCCAGCGGCCTGCTGGCGCCGCTGGTCGAGGCCGGTGACAGGGCCCGGGTCCTGAGCGAGGATCCCCGCGCCGGCCTGCTGCGCCTCCCGGATTAGGGGTCACACCCGCTCGGCGGCCAGCAGGTACTCGACGTTGCCCTCCGGCCCGGCTATCGGGCTCTCGGTCATGCCGATCACCCGCCAGCCGGCCTGCTGCCCGAGCCAGAGCGAGACGCGATTGCAGGCCTCGCGGCGGGCCTCGGGGTGGCGCACCACGCCGCGCCGGTCGACGGCACCCGGCCCTAGCTCGAACTGCGGCTTGACCAGCGCCAGCAGGCGCCCGCCGGGAGCGACCAGCGAGAGCGGCGCCGGCAGCAGCACCGCCAGGGAGATGAAGCTGGCGTCGCAGACGAGCAGCTCGATCGCCTCGGGGACCAGCGCCGCGGTCAGGGCCCGGCCGTTGACGCCCTCCAGGGCGACCACGCGGGAATCGGCCGCCAGCCGCGGATGCAGCTGGCCGTGGCCGACGTCGACGGCGTAGACGCGCCGGGCGCCCTGCTGCAGCAGTACATCGGTGAAGCCGCCGGTCGAGGCCCCGAGGTCGAGGCAGACGCGGCCCGCGGGATCGAACCGGAAACGCTCGAGGCCGTGGGCCAACTTGACGCCGCCGCGCGAGACCCAGGGATGGTCGCGGCCCGTGACGACGAGCGGCGCGTCGGGCGGGAGCAGCTGGCCGGGCTTGGCGACGCGGCTGCCGGCGCTCTCGACCAGGCCGGCGGCGATCAGCGCCTGCGCGCGAGCCCGGCTCTCGGCCAAGCCGCGCACGACGAGCAGGCGGTCAACGCGCTGGCGCATGGGCGGCTCCGGATCGGCGGCGGATGCCGGAGCCTATTCCGGCTTCGCTGCGGGGCAAGACCGGGGCGCCGTCGAGACTGCCGTTGAGCGGCCACGAGGCATCTCGCTAGTCCGCCGCCTGCCGGACCGCCCGTCGCGACCGGACCTTCCCTGGCCTGGTCCAGAGCGGCTTGTGCTCGAGCAGGCCGAGGCGCCGGCGCAGCGCGAAGCGGGCGGTCATCGACAGGGCCACCACGGCGAGGCCGGTTGCCAGCCCGTACCAGACCCCGGCGCCGCCGAGTCCGGCCTCGAAGGCCAGCAGCCAGGCGGCGACGAAACCGATCCCCCAGTAGCCGGTCATCGCCAGGGCCATCGGCCAGGCCGTGTCGCACAGGCCGCGCAGCGAGCAGGCCATCACGACCTGGGCACCGTCGAAGATCTGGAACAGCGCCGCGATCAGCAGGAAGCTCACCGCGAGCCGGAAGACCGGGCCGTCCACCGGATCGGCAGGATCCAACACCAGGCCGATGATGGCCTCGGGCACCAGCCACATGGTCGCGGCGGTGCAGACCATGAAGCCGCAGCCGATGACCAGGGCCAGCCAGCCCGCGCGGCGCACCCCCTCGTGGTCGCCGGCGCCGAGATGCTGGCCGACCCGGACCTGCCCCGCCTGGCCGACGCCGAGCGGGATCATGAAGGCGACCGCCACCGCCTGCAGCGCCAGGGCGTGGGCGGCGACGTTGACGGTGCCAAGCCGCAGCATCAGCAGCTGCGCGGCAAGGAACAGGCCGCTCTCGGCCACGACCGTCACGCCGACCGGGAGGCCGACACGCCAGAGCTCGCCGTAGCGCTGCCAGTCGGGTTTCCAGAAGCGCGCGAAGACGTGATAGCGCCGGAACTGCCGGTCGCGCAGCACGAAGGCGAGCAGGACCAGGAACAGGCCGACCTGGATCGCCGCCGTCGCCCAGGCGGCACCGGCCACGCCGAGCGCCGGGAAGCCGAAGTGCCCGAAGATCAGCAGGTAGTCGAGCAGGACGTTGAGCAGCGCGCCGCCGAGCAGCGCGACCATGACGATCTTCGGCCGGGACAGGGCCGAGACGAAGTAGCGCAGCACCAGGAAGCCGAAGGAGAAGGGCAGCCCCCAGACCACGGCCTGCAGGTAGTCGCGGGTGTGCTCGGCGACGGCGGCGCCGCGCCCCGCCCAGAGCAGCAGATGGTGGCCGTTCCAGACCAGCACCATGGCCGGCACGGCGAGCGTCAGCGCGACCCAAAAGGCTTGGCGCACGCTGCGCCGCACGCCCCGGTAGTCGCGCCCGCCGTAGGCCTGCGCGACCACCGAGGCGCTGGCGATAAGGATGCCGAGGCAGAACAGCCAGACGTTGAAGTAGACCGCGAAGCCCAGCGATCCCGCCGCCAGGAAGGCCGGCCCGAGCTGCGCCAGCATGATGACGTCGGTCGTCTGCATGGCGATCAGGCCGAGCTGGCTGGCGACGATCGGCAGGGCCAGCCGGACCAAGGCGCGCGCCTCCGTGACCCAAGGGCCCGGACCCTTCGAGGTCTCTAGCGTGCCGATAGCTGCAAGCGGCCTTGATGAAGCGACAGTCCCCATGACGCGAGCCACTATGCGCGTTTTGAGGGCACTGGCAAGGGCGTGCGGACTAAATCCAGGTTGCAGCTCGCCGGACCGGGGCCGGCGCTGCGCCGGCAGCCCCGCAGGCGCGATGGGCAAGGGCCTGAACGGCTCTCCGAGTGCCGTCCCCGGAGGGCTGCGGCGGCACCCTAGGCGCGCACGGGGCGGGTCGCGTCGGCGTCGTTGTAGCCGAGCGCGGTCAGCGCCGTCACCACCATGTCGGGTGCGCCCAGGCCGGCCCAGGCGATCTGCTCGTCCTGCTTGCCGTGGTCGATGAAGCGGTCGGGCAGGTACATCGGCCGGAACTTGAGGCCGTGGTCGAGCAGCCCCTGGCGCGCCAGCTCCTGCATCACCTGGCTGGCAAAGCCGCCGATGGCGCCTTCCTCGATGGTGATCAGCACCTCGTGCTCGGCCGCCAAGCGACGCACGAGATCGCCGTCGAGCGGCTTGGCGAAACGGGCGTCGGCGACCGTCGTCGAGAGGCCCTTGGCGCCGAGTTCCTCGGCCGCCTTGAGCGCGTCCTTGAGGCGCGTGCCGTACGACAGGATGGCGATCTTGGTGCCTTCCCGCAGCACCCGCCCCTTGCCGACCTCCAGGGCCGTGCCGTGCTTCGGCAGCTCGAGGCCCAGGCCCTCGCCGCGCGGGTAGCGCAGCGCCGAGGGCCGGTCGTCGATGGCGACCTGGGTCGCGACCATGTGCACGAGCTCGAGCTCGTCGGCCGGGGCCATCAGCACGAAGCCGGGAAGGCAGCCGAGATAGGCGATGTCGAAGGAGCCCTGGTGGGTGACGCCGTCGGCGCCGACCATGCCGGCGCGGTCGAGCACGAAGCGCACCGGCAGCTGCTGGATGGCGACGTCGTGGACGACCTGGTCGTAGGCGCGCTGCAGGAAGGTCGAGTAGATCGCGGCAAAGGGCTTCATGCCCTCGCAGGCCAGGCCCGCGCAGAAGGTCACGCCGTGCTGCTCGGCGATGCCGACGTCGAAGGTCCGCGCGGGAAAGCGCTCGCCGAACTTGTTGAGGCCGGTGCCGGAGGGCATGGCCGCGGTCACCGCCACGATCCGCTCGTCGCGCTCGGCCTCGTCGATCAGCGCGCTGGCGAAGACCGAGGTGTACTGCGGCGCCGTCGGCGTCGGCTTGGCCTGCTTGCCGGTGACGACGTCGAACTTGACGACGCCGTGGTACTTGTCGGCGGCCTCCTCGGCCGGGCCATAGCCCTTACCCTTCTGGGTCACGGCATGGATCAGCACCGGCCCCTCGTAGTCGCCGTCGCGGACGTTCTTGAGCACCGGCAGCAGGTGGTCGAGGTTATGGCCGTCGATCGGGCCGATGTAGAAGAAGCCCAGCTCCTCGAACAGGGTGCCGCCGGTCAGCAGGCCGCGCGCGTACTCCTCGGCGCGCTCCGCCGCCTTGCGGAAGGGGCGCGGGAAGTGCTCGGCCATGTGCTTGCCGAGGTGGCGCACCGACTGGTAGGGCTTGGAGGAGATCAGCTGCGAGAGGTAGGCGCTCATGGCGCCGACCGGCGGCGCGATCGACATGTCGTTGTCGTTCAGGATGACGATCAGGCGGGACTTGCGCGCGCCGGCGTTGTTCATCGCCTCGTAGGCCATGCCGGCCGACATCGCGCCGTCGCCGATCACGCAGACCACGTTGAAGTCGTCGCCCTTGAGGTCGCGCGCCACGGCATAGCCGAGCCCGGCCGAGATCGAGGTCGAGGAGTGCGCGGCGCCGAAGGGGTCGTAGGGGCTCTCGCGGCGGCTGGTGAAGCCGGACAGGCCGCCGGTCTGGCGCAGGGTGCGGATGCGGTCGCGCCGGTCGGTCAGGATCTTGTGCGGGTAGCACTGGTGCCCGACGTCCCAGATCAGCTTGTCCTTGGGCGTATCGAAGACGTGATGGATCGCCACCGTCAGCTCGACGACGCCGAGGCCGGCGCCCAGGTGGCCGCCGGTTACCGAGACCGCGTCGATCAGCTCGGAACGCAGTTCAGAGGCGATCTGGGGCAGCTTGTCTTCGGGCAGGGCGCGCAGTTGGGCGGGAGTGGACACTTTGTCCAGAAGGGGGGTCTTGCTCCCTCGATCAGCCATATTGCCTATCCGTCGCTTTCGAAATAGGGAAGGCTGCGGCTGCCGCGCCCCTCGCCTGCGCAGCCGCAGCAGTCCCGGTGTTACGACCGTCGCGCGAGCACGAAATCGATCGTTCGGCGCAGAGCATCGGCATTCTCGCCGAAAGAATCAAGGCGGCTGCGCGCCTCCTCGGCCAGCTGCGCCGCCCGCTCGCGCGCGCCCTCGACCCCGAGGTGGAGGACGAAGGTCGCCTTGCCGAGTTCCGCGTCCTGCCGCGCCGGCTTACCCAGCTCCTCGGTCGTACCCTCGACATCGAGCAGGTCGTCGACGATCTGGAACGCCAGGCCGAGCAGGCGGGCGTAGTCGAGCAGCGCGCGGCGCTGGTCCGGCACGGCCTCGCCGAGCAGCGCCCCGGCCTCGCAGGCGTAGGCGATCAGGGCCCCGGTCTTGAGCGCCTGCAGCCGCTCGATGCCGGCCAGGGACAGGTCGTGCCGCTCGGCCGACAGGTCGATCGCCTGGCCCCCGACCATGCCCTCCGAGCCGGCGGCCCGCGCCAGGCCCGCGACCAGGCGGCAGCGGACGGCGGCGTCCGGGTGGGTCGCAGGCTCGGCCAGCACCCCGAAGGCTTCGGTCAACAGCGCATCGCCGGCGAGCACCGCCGTGGCGTCGTCGAAGGCCTTGTGCACGGTCGGCCGGCCGCGCCGCAGGTCGGAATCGTCCATCGCCGGCAGGTCGTCGTGGATCAGCGAGTAGCAATGCACCATCTCGAGCGCGGCGGCGGCGCGCAGAGCGCGCTCGCGGGGCACGTCGAAGAGGCCGGCCGAGCGCACGACCAGGAAGGGGCGCAGGCGCTTGCCGCCGTTCAGCGAGCCGTGCCGCATCGCGGCGCGCAGCCGCCCGATCGGCCCGGCGGCATCGGGCATCAGCTGCTCGAGCAGCGCCTCGACCTCGCCGGCGACCTCGGCCAGCGACTCCTGCAGGGAGGCATCCGTCATGCCTGGGAGGATCCCCTAGTTCTCGCGATCGAAGGGCTCGGCGTGCGGCACGCCGTCGGGGCCGAGGCCGATGCGCTCGATCTTGGCCTGCGCCTCCTTGAGCTTGGCCTCGCAATGGGCCTTGAGGCGCGCGCCGCGCTCGTAGGCCTCGATCGCGTCGTCGAGCCGGCCCTCGCCGCGCTCGAGCCGGCCGACGATCTGCTTCAGCTCCTCGAGCGCCTCCTCGAAGGACAGCTCGGCGATCTCCCGAGGCGCCTGGTTCGCGTCAGCCATGGCCGTCTCCACTTCCCTGCTCGTCCTTTCGCGCCCGCTCGTCTCCTCGCCCCCGCGCCGGCTAGTCGGCCGCCATCAGCGCGCCGACGTGCGCCGCGACGCTGCGTCCGAGGGCGTCCAGGTCATAGCCGCCTTCGAGCGCCGACACCACCCGGCCCCGGCAGGCGTGGTCGGCGACCCGGCAGATCTCCTCGGTCGCCCAGGCGAAATCCTCGTCCTCGAACGCGAGGCCCGCGAGCGGGTCGCCGGCGTGGGCGTCGAAGCCCGCCGAGATCAGGATCAGCTGCGGCTCGAAGGCCGCCAGACGGGGCAGGATGCGCTCGCTCATCGCGCGGCGGAAGACCGCCGAGCCGCTGCCCGGCGCCAGCGGCACGTTGAGAATGTTGTTGTGGGTCCCCTGCTCGGCGGCCGCGCCGGTGCCGGGATAGAGCGGCATCTGGTGCGTCGAGGCGAACAGCAGGTCCTGGTCGTCCCAGAAGGCGGCCTGCGTGCCGTTGCCGTGGTGGACATCGAAGTCGATCACGGCGATCCGCTGCAGCCGGTGAACGGCGCGCGCCTGCAGGGCGCCGAGCGCGACGTTGGAGAACAGACAGAAGCCCATCGCCCGGTCCGGCTCGGCGTGGTGGCCCGGCGGCCGCACGGCGCAGAAGGCGTTGGTCGCCTCGCCGCCGACGACGGCGTCGACGGCCGCGCAGACGGCGCCGGCGGCGCGCAGCGCGGCCTCGCCTGAGCCGGCGGAGACCGTCGTGTCGGCATCGACGGCGGCGTGGCCCTGCGCGGGGATGCTCGACAGCACGAAGTCGACGTAGTCGGCTGGATGCACGCGCTCGAGCTGCTCGCGCGTCGCCGCCGGCGCCTCGCGGCGCTCAAGGCCGGCGAAGCCTGGCGCCGAAAGGGCGTCCAGCACCGCCGCCAGCCGCGCCGGCGCCTCGGGATGGAACCGGCCCGGGTCGTGCTGCAGGCACGCCGGGTGGGTGAACAGCAGAGTGCTCAAGGAGTGGGGCGCTCCCTCGGGAGTCCGCTCGACGGCGGACAGCGCCCTTCCTAGACCAGCGCGCCCGCCGCCGCCAACCCCCAGCGCGAATTGCATGGCCGCCGGGGCGGGTGAGGAGCGGTCGGGCCGGCGGTGGCGGGGGCGAATCCCTTTGCCGCAGCCGGGCCGGCTTGCTACCAACCGGGCGCGGAACCGAAGAGGCGGAAGGGTGGCGAAAGTCGGAGAAACCGAGCCGGCGCAGGCGGCCGCGGCGGCTGCCGCGCGATCCGGCATCCTGCCGTGCCAGGCGATTGCCGAGCTGATCGCGGCCGGGGAGATCCGTGCCGCCGAGGACGGCCTGCAGGAGCTGGTGCAGCCGGCCAGCCTGGACCTGCGGCTCGGCCCGCGCGCCTATCGGGTACGCGCCAGCTTCCTGCCCGGCCGGGGCCGGCCGGTCGCCGAGCGGATCGCCGAGTTCTCGATGCACGAGATCGACCTGTCCGGCGGTGCCCTGCTGGAGGTCGGCTGCGTCTACATCGTGCCGCTGGTCGAGAGCCTCGCGCTCGGACCGCAGGTCTCGGGCATGGCCAATCCGAAATCCTCGACGGGACGGCTCAATGTCTTCACGCGGCTGATCGTGGACGGCGCGGAGCAGTTCGACGTCGTTCCCGCCGGCTACCGCGGCCCGCTCTACGCCGAGATCGCGCCCAACGCCTTCTCGATCCTGGCGCGCAGCGGCGGGTGCGTGAACCAGCTGCGGTTCCGGCGCGGCCGGCCCGGCATGGCCGACAGTGCGCTGCAGCGCCTGCACCGCGAGGTCGGCCTGGTCGGCGAGGCCGCCGGCACCGGCGACACCGCCCAGATCCGCAAGGGCCTGGTCTTCACCGTCGACCTCCGCGGCATCGGCGGCGGGCGGCTCGCCGGCTTCAAGGCCAAGCGCCATGCCGACGTCATCGACCTTTCGCGCATCGGCCACTACGACCCCGCCGAGTTCTGGGACCCGATCCCGGCCAGCGCGCGCGGCGAGCTGATCCTCGACCCCAACGAGTTCTACATCCTGGCCTCGCGCGAAACGGTGCGAATCCCGCCCGACTACGCCGCCGAGATGGTGCCCTACGACACCCAGATCGGCGAGTTCCGCGTGCACTACGCCGGCTTCTTCGACCCCGGCTTCGGCTGGGACCCGGACAAGGAGGTCGGCACGCGCGCCGTCCTGGAGGTGCGCTCCCACGACGTCCCCTTCCTGCTGCAGGACGGCCAGCCGGTCGGACGCCTGGAGTACCACCCCCTCGCCGCGAGGCCGGACCGGCTCTACGGCGCCGGCATCGGCTCGCACTACCACGGCCAGACACTGACCCTCTCGAAGCACTTCAAGCCCTGGGGCAACTGATCCGCGGCCTTCCGCGGCAGCGACCCGAAGCGGCCGGAGGTCAGCCGGCCTTGCGGATCCGGAAGCGGTAGATTCCCTCCGCCTCGCCGCTGTCGAGCAGCTCGTGGCCTGCGGTCTCGCAGAAGCTCGCGAAGTCCTGGACCGCGCCAGGGTCGGTCGCCTCGACGCTCAGGACCGCGCCAGCCGCCAGCGGCTTCAGCGCCTTGCGGGCCTTGAGCACCGGCAAGGGGCACTTCAGGCCCTTGGCGTCGAGGAGATGCTCGCTCATCGGGATCCCTCCGTGGTTTCGGGCCGCCTCGGCCGCTTCAGCGCGAAGGCCAGCAGCGCGCCCCAGCCGGCCAGGTAGGACAGGCCGCCCAGCGGCACCAGCGCGCCGAGCCAGCGCGGCGCCCCCAGGCCCATGGCGTAGAGCAGCCCGGAGAAGACCAGCAGCCCCCCGACGAAGGCGATGCCGGCGCCTTCGAGCAGGCGCCCGGGCCTCGCCCCGCCCAGCAGGCCGACCGCGAGCAGCGCCACGCTGTGCAGCATCTGGTAGCGCAGCGCGATGTCGATCCAGCCGGCGCGCTCCTCCGGCAGGCCGGCCAGCCCATGGCTGGCGAAGGCGCCAAAGGCGACGGCGAGCAGCCCGCTCAGCGCCCCCGCCGCCAGCCAGCGGCGGGCCCGCGGTTTCTCTTCGATCGGCGTCATGACGGCTGCAATCTAGGCGCTTTCGCGTGGCGAGAAAAGATCGGCCGCCGCAGCGGTGAAAACGCAAACAACCCTTTACCCTGACGCAATTCGGCCCTAGGTTCAATTCAACCATTTGGCGTGGGGCCCGGCCGCTCAGGCGCCGGGGCCGGTGGGCGGCAGGAGGCTGCCGTAATTGGGGGGGCACCGTGTCTGGGCAATCCGGCGCGCAGGGTATCCATTCGTTCGACCGGGACCGCGAGGGACCGAATCCCATCGACCTGCATGTCGGCATGCGCTTGAGGCAGCGGCGGGTCGGAGTCGGCATGACGCAGGAAGGTCTGGCGCGGGTCATCGGCATCACCTTCCAGCAGGTCCAGAAGTACGAGCGCGGCACCAACCGCATCGTCGCCAGCCGGCTGCTGGACCTGGCGCGCTCGCTCGGCGTGACGGTCGACTACTTCTTCGAGGACCTGCCGGACCATGCCCTCCGGGGCGAGCACTGCCCCGGACCCGGCGAGGGCGCCGACCTGCCGGCGCTGATGGCCGAGCGCGACACCCTGATCCTGGTGCGCGCCTACCACCGCATCGCCGATCCGGACGTGCGGCGCCGCCTGATCGACCTGGTCAAGTCGCTGGGCACGACCTGACGCGCCTTGCGGCGGCTCGCGCCGGGCCCATCTTTGCGGGCCATGAAGACCCTCGACCTGCCGGACGTGCCGAGGCCGCGGCCGGACCCGGCCCTGCTGGCGCAAGCCCTCGAGGCACTGGCGCGCCCCGGGCGCGGCGCCGTCTCCCTGCCCTGGCTCGACGCAGAGCGCCTGACGGGCCTGCAGCGCTCGGCCGCCCGCCTGCGCTTTCGGTCGGCCCGGCCTGAGGTCGGAACGTCGGAGCGCAGGGTTCGCCAGGACTTCGAGATCGCGCGGGAGGTGCCGCCGGGGGGTCGCCTGGCAGGCCTCGCGCGGGAGCTGGAGGGCGACCTCGCCGCCGCGCTCGGCGCGCTTGCCGAGCCGCCGATCGCCCCGCCGTGCTTCAACGACCTCGTCGTGCAACGCTACGCCGTCGGCTCGGCCGGCATCTCCGCCCACCGCGACAACCTGCGCTACCGCGACCTGGTGGTGCTGCTGACCCTTTCGGGCCAGGCCCGGCTGCTGGTCTGCGACGACCGGAGCGGCAGCGGCGCCGAGCCGGTCGACATCGCGCCGGGCCGCCTGCTGCTGATGCGCGCCCCTGGCTTCGCCGGCCTCGAGGAGCGGCCTTTCCACTTCCTGGAGAGGGTCGCGGCGCGCCGCTACGGCATCGGCCTGCGTCACGACCGGACGCTGCAGGCCGGCGCGGCCGCCGCGGGCCGGTAAGGCTTTCCGGAGCCCGGCACAGGGTGTAGGAAGCGCCGCCATGCTGCTTTCCGATTTCGATTTCGACCTGCCCCAGGCGCTGATCGCGCAGCAGCCCGTGGAGCCGCGCGACGCCGCCCGGCTGCTGCACGTCGGCCGCGGCGCCCTGGAGGACCGGCAGGTCCGCGACCTGCCGGGACTGCTGCGGCCCGGCGACCTGCTGGTCGTCAACGACACCCGCGTGCTGCCGGCGCGCCTGACCGGCCGGCGCGGCGAGGCAGGCATCGAGGTGACGCTGCACAAGGCCGAGGGGCCGGCGCGCTGGCGCGCCTTCGCGCGGCCGGGCAAGCGCCTGAAGCTGGGGGACCGCATCGTCTTCGCCCGCGAGGAAGGCCGCGAGTTCGCCGCCGAGGTCGTCGAGAAGCAGGAAGGTGGCGAGGTCCTGCTTGCCTTCACCGCGAGCGGGCCGGCCCTGATCGAAGCCCTAGAGCGTCACGGCGCCATGCCGCTGCCGCCCTACATCAAGCGGCCGGACGGCGCCGACCCGCTCGACCGGCGCGCCTACCAGACGGTCTTCGCCCGGCAGAGCGGCGCCGTCGCCGCGCCGACCGCCGGCCTGCACTTCACCGAGGCGCTGCTCGAGGCCCTGGAGGCGCGCGGCGTCGAGCGCGCGACCCTGACCCTGCACGTCGGCGCCGGCACCTTCCTGCCGGTCCGGCACGAGCGGGTCGAGGACCACAGCATGCACGCCGAGTGGGCCTCGCTGGGCGCCGCAGCCGCGGAGGCCGTAGCTCGGACCCGGGCGCGCGGCGGCCGGGTCGTCGCGGTCGGCACCACCGCGCTGCGCACTCTGGAGAGCGCCGTGCGCCCGGGTCCGGGCGAGGGCACGGTGGTGCCCTTCGAGGGCGAGACCAGCCTGTTCATCCTGCCCGGCTACCGCTTCAAGGCGGTCGACCTGCTAGTCACGAACTTCCACCTGCCGCGCTCGACGCTGTTCATGCTGGTCTCGGCCTTCAGCGGGCTGGAGCGGATGCGCGCGGCCTACGCCCACGCGATCGCCGAGGGCTATCGCTTCTTCTCCTACGGCGACGCCTGCCTGCTGGAGCGCCAGGCTTGAGCGGCGCTGCGCTCAATCTCGAGAACGGCCTGGGCTTCACGCTGCTGGCGCGCGACGGCGCGGCGCGGCGCGGCCGTTTGGTGACCGCGCACGGCACCGTCGAGACGCCCGCCTTCATGCCGGTCGGCACGGTCGCCACGGTCAAGGGCATGCTGCCCGAGCAGGTCGCGGCGACCGGTGCCGAGATCCTGCTCGGCAACACCTACCACCTGATGCTGCGGCCGGGCGCCGAGCGCGTGGCACGCCAGGGCGGCCTGCACCGCTTCATGAACTGGCCGCGGCCGATCCTGACCGATTCCGGCGGCTTCCAGGTCATGAGCCTGGCCAAGCTGCGCAAGCTCGACGCCGAGGGCGTGACCTTCAAGTCGCACATCGACGGCTCGCCGCACCGCCTGAACCCCGAGCGCGCCGTCGAGATCCAGGAGCTGCTCGACAGCGACGTCGCCATGGTGCTCGACGAATGCACGCCCTTCCCGGCGAGCCAGGAGCAGGCGGCGGCCTCGATGCGCCTGTCGATGCGCTGGGCCGAACGCTGCAGGGCCGCCTTCCGCGACCGCCCCGGCTACGGGCTGTTCGGCATCGTCCAGGGCGGCGTCCATCCGTCCCTGCGCCGGGAGTCGGCGGCGGCGCTGGCCGCGATCGGCTTCGACGGCTACGCGGTCGGCGGCCTGGCCGTCGGCGAGCCGCCCGAGACCATGCTGGCGGTGCTCGAGGAGACCGTGCCGGCGCTGCCGGCCGAGCGGCCGCGCTATCTGATGGGCGTCGGCCGCCCCCAGGACCTGGTCGAGAGCGTGCGCCGCGGCATCGACATGTTCGACTGCGTGCTGCCGACGCGCAGCGGCCGCACCGGGCGCGCCTACACCGGGCGCGGCGAGCTCAACCTCAAGAACGCCCGGCACCGCGACGATCCGCGACCGCTCGACGCCGCCTGCGGCTGCGCGGTCTGCAGCGGCTACGGCCGGGCCTACCTGCACCACCTGTTCCGTGCCGGCGAGATGCTCGGGCCGATCCTGCTGACCCTGCACAACCTGACCTTCTACCAGGTCCTGATGCGCGACTTGCGCGCCGCCATCGAGGCCGGCAGCCTTGAGACTGTCGCGGCGGGCTTCCTGGAGGCCTACGGCCGCGGCGACCTGGCGGAACTCGCCGGTGCACCGTGAACCGCCGGGCGGGCGGGAGACCATGTCCGACCTCAAGGCCGCGATCCGCGACCGGGCCCTCGCCGAGGGCTTCGACGCCGTCGGCTTCGCCCCGGCGGCGACCGGCGCGGCCGCCAAGGCCGCCTTCCGCGCCTTCCTCGACCAGGGCCTCTACGGCGACATGGGCTGGCTGGCCGAGACGGCCGAGCGCCGCAGCGATCCCCGCAGCCTCTGGCCCGAGGCGCGCAGCGTCGTCGTGCTCGGCCAGAACTACGGGCCGGAGGGCGACCCGCTGGCCCTGCTCGCCGAGCCGGAGCGGGCCAACGTCTCGGTCTACGCGCGCAACCGCGACTACCACGACACGGTCAAAAAGCGCCTGAAGCGGGTGGCGCGCTGGCTGGTCGCGGAGGCGCCCTGCCAGGTCAAGGTCTTCGTCGACACCGCGCCGGTGCTGGAGAAGCCCCTGGCCCAGGCCGGCGGCCTCGGCTGGCAGGGGAAGCACAGCAACCTGCTGAGCCGCGACTGGGGCAACTGGCTGTTCCTGGGCGAGATCTTCACCGACCTGGAGCTGCCGCCCGACGCCCCGGAGGTCGACCACTGCGGCAGCTGCCGGCGCTGTCTCGACGCCTGTCCGACCGCCGCCTTCCCGGCGCCCTACCGGCTCGACGCGACGCGCTGCATCTCCTACCTGACGATCGAGCACAAGGGGCCGATTCCCCGGGAGTTCCGGGTCGCGATCGGCAACCGCATCTACGGCTGCGACGACTGCCTGGCGGTCTGCCCCTGGAACAAGTTCGCCGCGGCGACCGCAGAGGCGGCCTTCCAGCCGCGCGCCGCCCTGCAGGCGCCCCTGCTGGCCGAGCTGGCGGCGCTCGACGACGCCGGCTTTCGCGCCTTCTTCTCGGGCAGCCCGATCAAGCGGATCGGGCGCAACCGCTTCCTGCGCAACGTGCTGATCGCCATCGGCAATTCCGCGGAGCCGGCCCTGCTGGCCAGCCTGCGCCCGCACCTGGAAGACCCCGCCGCCCTGGTGCGCGGCGCCGCCGCCTGGGCCTTCCGCCGCCTGGCGACGCCCGAGGCCGCCGCTGCCGAGGCCGCGCGGGCTCTTGCGCGCGAAACCGAGCCCGCGGTGCGCGCCGAATGGACCGAGCCGCTCGAGCCCTGAAAAGGGCCCCTACTCCGCCGGGTAGCAGAGGTAGGTGGCGCGCACCGGCTGGAGCAGCGGACAGGGCGTCAGGACCGCGTCCTCGCCGTAGAAGACCAGCCGGCCGCCGCGCTCCGTACAGGCCTCGCCGGCCTCGTAGGCGAGCTGCTCGGGCGTGTTGATCAGGCGGCTGTAGCAGTACGACAGCACCGTCGGCTGCGGCGCCGGTGTGCGGCCCTCGACCAGCGCCTGCTGCCGGGCGCGCTGGATCGGCTGGACCAGCTCCTTGGGGCCGGCCGAGGGGGCGGGATCGGTCGTGCAGCCGGCCAGGGCCAGCAATCCGGCCAGCAATCCGGCAAGCAATCCGGCAAGCGGCCCGGCCGCCCAGCCGGCAGCCCTCCGGCCGCCGCTGCCCGCCCCGACGTCAGGCCGGGGCATGGCCGGCAAGCACGTTCTTGATGAACTGTCCGAGGGTGCGCAGCGGAATCGGCTTCTCGATCACGGCGAAGGCGCCGAGCTCGCTCTCGTTGGCTTCGCGCACACGGTTCATGTAGCCCGACATCAGGATGATCTTGGCATGGGAATCCTGCTCGCGCATCCAGCGAAAGGCCTCCACGCCGTCGATTTTCGGCATGTTCATGTCGAGCAGCACGATCCGGGGACGCAGCTCCTGGAACAGGCGCTTGGCCTCGCCGCCGTCGGCGGCTTCGGCATGGGTGATGCCCAGACGGTCGAGGAACTCCGCGATCTCCCGCCGCTGGCTCTCATCATCGTCGGCGATGACGACCGCCACCTCGGTCATGCCTCGAACCCCTCTGCTCCGATCAGAGCGGCTTCCTCGATAGTCCCATCTTCGACCGCCGGCAAGAGAATCTCGAACTGAGCACCACCTTCGATATTCCAGACGTTGATGTGGCCGCCCATGCCGGCGATCGCGCGGTAGCAGATCGACAGCCCCAGGCCCATGCCCTTGCCGAGCTCCTTGGTCGTGAAGAAGGGATCGAAGATCCGGGGCAGGTGTCCCTCGGGGATGCCGCCGCCGGTGTCGGAGATGCGGATGGACAGGTTCGACCGGCCCGGGCGGTCGAGCAGCGCGACCTCGATGCGACCGCGCGGCCCGGATCGCTTGCCCTCGGCGGGCGGGCCGCTCTCGATGATGGCGTCGCGGGCGTTGGTGATGAAGTTCAGGATCACCTGCTCGATCTCGAAGGGCCGGCCGCGGATCCGACGGGAGCTCGCCGGCACCTCGTCGAGCAGCTCGATCCTGTCGAGCGCGATCTGGTTCTTCGAGAGCATCAGCGCGCCGCGCACCACCGCGGCCAGCTCGACCTCCTCGAGCCCCGGCAGGTCGGCGCGGTTGAAGCGGCGCAGATGGTCGACGATCTTGGCCATGCGCTCGCTCTGCTGGCGCACCGTCTCCAGCTTGTCGCGCATGTAGCCGAGCGCCTCGACGCCGTCGGCATCGTAGGCCATCAGCGCGTTCTCCGAGGCCATCGAAAGAGCGTTGAGCGGCTGCGCGATCTCGTGGGCGAGGCCGGCGACCACCTGGCCCAGCGAGGCCAGCTTGGCAAGGTGGAGCGCCTGCTCCTGGGCCGCGCGCAGCTCCGAGATGTCGCGCCCGACGCCCTGGATCTCGGCGACCTCGCGGTTCTCGTCGAGGATCGCGCGGTAGGTCCATTCGACCCAGGCGACCTCGCCGTCGGCCTTGTCGACGCGGTAGGCCAGGGTCAGGGTCGGGTTGTCGGGGGTGATCCTGGCCAGCTCGCGCTCCACGGCGCCGCGGTCGAGCGGATCGATCGGCTCGAACTCCTGATGGCCGATCAGCTCCTCCCGTCGGCGCTTAAGGAAGCGGCAGATCGCCTCGTTGACGAAGGTGCAGGTGCGGTCCGGCGTCATCCGCACGATGAACTCGCGCTGGTTCTCGACCACGGCGCGGTAGCGGGCCTCCGAGGCCTGCAGCAGGGCCTCGGCGCGCCGCCGCTCGGTGATGTCGAGATAGGTGCGCACGACGCCGCCGGTCGCCAGCTCGTGCTGGCGGACCTCCAGGACGGTGCCGTCGGCGGTCACCTCCTCGAAGTTGTAGCTGCCGGAGAAGCGCAGCCGCTTGACCTCGGCCTCCACGCTTTCCGCCGGCTCGCGGCTGCCGAAATCGCCACGCAGGGCGCGGTACTCCAGCAGGGCGGTCGCCTCGGCGTCGGCCCGCAGCAGGCCGCGCGGGTAGCCGACGGCGCGGCGGAAGTTCTCGTTCCACCCGACCAGCCGCAGGTCGCTGTCCCAGACGCTGACGCCGTGGTCGATGGTGTCGAACACGACCTCGAGCATGCCGGCGTTGGCGGCCAGCTCCTCGTTCGCCCGGGCCAGGGCCGCGGTGCGCTCTGCCATCACGCCGTGAGCGCCCTTCAGGCGCTCGGCCATCCACCAGAGCAGCCCGCCGACGATCGCCAGCAGGACGGCCAGCGGCGGCCCGAGCCGCAGCAGCAGGCGCTCGCCCGGCTGCGCCGGACGCCAGGCCAGCTGGCCGACCGGGCTGCCGTCGGCCCCGGCGAGCGGCCGGACGGCCACGCCGTCGGGCGGCACGGCGGCGGCCGGCAGCACCCGCAACTCGTCGAGCAGGGGGCTGACGTCGAGCTCGCGGCGCAGCTCGCGCTCCAGCGGCACGGCGATCAGCAGCACCGGGCCCGAGGCCGAGGCGCTGGTGCCGGCCATGCCGCCGGGTTCGGCGATGACGGTCGCCGCGGCGGCATAGGTGGTTCCCTGGATCGCGACCAGGCCGACGGCGCGACCGGTCAGCTGGTCATCCTGCCGGGGAACCTGCAGAAGCAGGGCGCCAAGGCCGCCCTCCAGCTGCACCGCCCCGGTCGCCTCGAGCGGCGCGTCCTCGCTCAGCACGCCCAGGATCCTGCCGTCGCCGCCGATCAGGAAGGCCAGGGGCACGTCGTGTTCGACTTGCAGCCGGTCCGCGAGCCGCTGTTTCGGCGGGCTGGCTCCCGGCGACAGCAGCGCCCGCAGGCTCTCGGCGCTCCAGACGCTGTACTCCGCGGCGATCGCCCGCAGCCGGCTGTCGACCCGCTCCAGGCCCTGCTCGACCGCGGTCTGCGCCTCCTGGCGCGCCAGATCGTTCTGGATCCAGGCGCTGTAGCCGAGCAGGCCGCCGGCGACGCCGACGAACAGCAGGAACAGCGCCATGAAGGGCGCGAAGAAGCCGGTGCTCGATCTGGGCGGCTTGCTCACGCCGCTTGCCTGTGCCATGGCCTCGCCCGCTGGATCTCCCGTATGAGTTCATCCGCCCAGGTGGATTTGATCCCAGAGGTGGATTTGATCCCAGGGGTGGCAGGAAAGGCAATGGCGCCTGCCGCCTTGCGGCAGCATAGCAGAGCGATCCACGGCGGCGCCGGGGCGGCAAAGGGCATGGGACGGGAGCGGCAATGAGCGAAGAACGTCTGCCGACGGAAGTCTGGGTCATGGCCCAGGTGCGGCGCTGCCACCAGGAGGGCCGTCCGGCCTTCGTGCTGCGCAAGGGCGACCTGCGCGGCGGCCTCGTCCTGCTGAAGGTCAACCGGCTCGACGGCACCGCCCTCGTGCTGACCCAGCAGCGGGACCTGGAGGGCCGCCTGGGCTGGATGGTCGCGGTCGGCAAGGGCCCCGTCGCCGAGGCCGAGGCCGACGCCTACCTGGAGCGCGCGACGGGGCGCGACCCGGATCTCTGGCTGGTCGAGGTCGAGGACCGCCGGGGCGAGCCGCCGTTCGAGGGCCCGCTGATCACCCTCGGCTGACCCGCCGGCAGCGCCGGCTCCGGCCGGGCTCAGGCGTGAGTGCGGATGAAGGCCGCGATCTGCGGGCAGATCCGCTCGCGCCAGCGGCGGCCGTTGAAGATGCCGTAGTGTCCGACTCCCTTCTGCAGCAGGTCCTCCTGCTTGTCGGCCGCCAGGCCGCTGCACAGGCGGTGCGCAGCGATGGTCTGCCCGGGCGCCGAGATGTCATCCAGCTCGCCCTCCACGGTCAGCAGCGCCGTGGTCTCGATGGCCTTGGGCTCGACCGGGATGCCGCGCCATTCGAGCTTGCCGCGGGCCAGCAGGTGGCGCTGGAAGACGCGATCCACAGTCTCGATGTAGTACTCGGCCGGCACGTCCATCACGGCGAGGTACTCGTCGTAGAACCGGCGATGCTGGTCCGCCGAGTCGCCGTCGCCGCGGACCAGGTGCCGGAAGTACTGGACGTGCGCGTCGACGTGCCGCGAGGGGTTCATCGAGATGAAGCCGCCAAGCTGCAGGAAGCCGGGGTAGACCTCGCGGCCGGCGCCGGGATAGATCGCGGGAACCTTCGTCAGGAGGTTCTTCTGGAACCAGGACAGCGGGCGCGACTCGGCGAAGCGGGTGACCTCGGTCGGCGCCGCGCTCGCGTCGACCGGGCCGCCCATCAGGGTCATGGTCCGCGGCTGCGCCGGATCCTCGGCCTGAGCGAGCAGGGAGACCGCAGCGAGCACCAGCGGCGCCGGCTGGCAGACCGCGATCACGTGAACGTCCGGCCCCAGCTTGCGCATGAAGGCCAGCAGGTAGTCGAGGTAGGCGTCGACGCCGAAGGCGCCGGCCTCGGCGGGCACGTCGCGTGCGTCGGTCCAGTCGGTGATCCAGACGTCGTGCTCGGCGAGCAGCGCCTGCACCGTGCCGCGCAGCAGCGTCGCGTGATGGCCGGACATGGGTGCCGCGACCAGGACCCGCGGCTGCGCCGCCCGCGGCCCCTGCTTGGCAAAATGCAGCAGACGGCAGAAGGGCAGGTCCATCTCGACGCGAGCCTCGACCGCCACCTCCCGCTCGCCGACCTTGACGCTGTCGATGCGCCACTCGGGCTTGGGCCGACGCAGGGTCGCCGAATCGACGACGTCGATCCCGGCGACGATGGATTTGCCGAGATGAGTGTAAGACGCCGGCACCCAGGGATGGGTCAGGACTTCCCGCGTGAGGCCCGAGAAAAGGCGCCACGGCATCAGCGCCGTGTGTTGAAACTCATAGAGGCTGTAGAGCATTCGGCTGTCTTTTCATGGCTGTTGCGCGTGCCTCGACCGCACTGCGCATGTGCGATGCCTGACACAGCCTTGCATGACAATGATTAACGGAAAACTTCGTTCCCTGGGCTTCTGTACCCCGACTCGGGGGTGGCGACGGCAGGATCGGGATTGGAGCGCGAAACATGCTTTCGCGCAAGCCCGCCCGGGAGAAGGGAAAATTCTGCCCGCACCCCGTAACCGGACGCTTTCGGACAAGTCCCGCAGCGCAGCGAAGAACAGCTATGCCAGAGGCGCGTGGAACAGCCGGCCGTAGCCCGGCACGCCGTCCTCGATTCCGGCGAGACGCAGGCAATGCCAGATCAGGGCGTGGTTGCTCGAGGTCACCGGCTTGCCCAGGCGCGCCTCCAGCCGCTCGGCGACGGCGACCAGACGCAGCGAGGTGCAGGACACGAAGACGCCGTCGACACTCGGATCCGACCCCAGCTCGAGCGCCGCCGCCTCGATCGAGTCGAGCGAGATGCGCGCCGCCTCGTTGTCGTTCTCCTCGGTGAAGGAGCCCATCACCGGCACGGGCACGCCGCGCTCCTCGAAGTAGCGGCGCATCCACTGGTTGATCGAGTCGACGTAGGGCGTCAGCAGGGCGATGCGCTTCATGCCGAGCGCCTGGAAGGCCGCCCGGGCGGCGGTCACCGGCGTCGTCGTGGCGACTCCCGGCCGGCTCTCCCGGATGCGGTCGCCTACCGCCTCCTCGCCGATCACCATGGAGGCCGAGGTGCAGCCGTAGCCGACGACGTCGAGCGGCAGCCCCGGCAGGATCAGGTCGGCCGCCTCCGCGAGTCGCGCCTCCATCAGGGCCAGGGTCTCCGGCGTGATCCGCGGGTCGTTGCGGACCCGGCTGCCATAGACCGCGACGCCCTCCAGGCCGCCGAGGACCCGGTGGAACTCGTGCTCGATCGTATGGTCGGAGGCCAGCACGATCAGGCCGATCCGCGCCCGTCCGGCGAGGCCGGGGTCGAGGCTGTGCGGCAGGTGCTGACGGGACAGCGGCGGGTCGCGCTCGAGCTGCTGGGCGGTCATGGAACCTCCTCGGTGGATCGGGTCAGGCAAGGGGCAGGCCCGGCAGGGTCATGCCTTCGGTGTCGATCGCCGGCCGCCGCCCGGCGATCGCGTCGGCGACGATCTCGGCGGTGCCGCAGGCCATCGTCCAGCCCATGTGGCCATGGCCGGTGTTGAGGAACAGGTTGCGCTGCCGGCTGCGTCCGAGGATCGGGATTCCCGTGGGCGTCATCGGGCGCAGGCAGGCCCAGAAGTCGGGCTGCTCGTAGTCGCCGGCCTCGGGGAAGAGCTCGCGCGCCAGCCGCAGCATGGCGGCGAAGTCCTCGGGCCGGTGGCTGGTGTCGTAGCCGGCGAACTCTGCGGTCGCGGTGATGCGCAGCCGCCCGTCCAGTGGGCAGTAGGCCACCAGGTTGTCCTCATCGACGCCGCCGATGCGCGGCGCGGTGCCGCCGGGGTCGGTAGGGATCGTCACCGAGTAGCCCTTGACCGGATAGATCGGCAGGTCGAGCCCGAGATCGCGGGTCAGGTGCGGGCTGTAGACGCCGAGCGCCAGGACGTAGGCCTCGGCCTGCAGCTCGCCGCGGTCGGTGACGACCCGGGCGACGCTGTCGCCCTCCACGGCCAGGCGGCGCACCGTCTCGCCCCAGCGGAACTGCACGCCGAGCCCGGCGCAGACCTCGGCCAGGCCCAGGGTGAAGCGCCGCGCGTCGCCGCTCTCGTCGCCCGGGGCGTAGAGCGCGCCGGCCAGGTTCCCGGAGACCGGCGCCAGCGCCGGGTCGAGGGCGGCGACCGCTGCCGGGTCCAGCGCCTGTAGCTCGATGCCCTCGTCGGTCAGGACCGACATCTTGGCTACCGCGGCCTCGAAGCTGGACTCCTTGCGGTAGAGATAGAGCAGGCCGCCGTCGCGGCCCTCGTAGCCGACGCCGGTCTCTGCGACCACCGCCTTGAGGCAGTCCTGGGCATAGCGGCACAGCCGGACCTTGGTCGTGGTGTTGATGCGCGCCCGCTCCGAGGTGCACTGCGCGAGGAACTTCAGGGTCCAGCGCCAGAGCGCCGGGTCGAGGGCCGGCCGGAAGCGCAGCGCCTGGTCGTTGCGCCACAGCGAGCGCAGCAGCATCCCCGGCGCCCGCGGCGAGGACCAGGCGTAGGCATGGCCGGGCGCGACCAGGCCGGCGTTGGCGAAGGAGGTGAAGTTCGCCGCGCCCTCGCCGCGATCGACGACGACGACCTCGTGGCCGTCCCGGGCCAGGCGATAGGCCGAAGTGACGCCGGCGAGGCCCGCGCCGAGAACCGCGATACGCAAGGCCTCCCCCTCCTCCCGGCTGCGCCTCGGCCGCGAGCTTACACAGGCGCCGCGCCGCGCCCAAGCCCGTTGCGGCAGACTCCACAGACCGCCGGCCCGGCGATGATGGACAAGTGTTAAGGCGCCGGACAGAGCGCGGTAAGGCGGTCCTTCCCATCTTTCGGAGCGACGCCGGCCTGCGCTGCCGGTCCGTTTTTGAACGTATTAGGAGACACATCGATGCACAGCCAGACCACGACGCGACAGGCGCTCGGGCGGCCGCTGCGCTGGGCCGGCGCCGCGCTGGCCGGAAGCCTGCTTGTCTGGACCCAGGTGGCGGCCGCCGCGCCGGCGCCCGAGTCCTTCTCCGGCCTCGTCAAGGAGGTCAGCCCCGCGGTCGTGCTGATCACCTCCGAGCAGAAGGCCGCGGAGCGCCCGGATGGCGCCCCGCAGATGCGCGGCAACCCCTTCGAGGGCACGCCCTTCGAAAAATTCTTCGAGCGCTTCGGCGAGATCCCGGGCCAGCCCGGCCCCGGCGGACCCAAGGCCCCCCTGCGCGGTCTCGGGTCCGGCTTCGTGATCGACGCCGAGGGCTACGTCGTGACCAACAACCACGTGGTCGCGCAGGCCGACACGGTCCGGGTCAAGCTGAGCGACGGCCGCGAGCTCGACGCCAAGGTCCTGGGCACCGACCCCAAGACCGACCTGGCGCTGCTCAAGGTCGAGTCCGACGACCCGCTGCCGGCCCTGTCCTGGGGCGACTCCGACGCCATGGAGGTCGGCGACTGGGTGATGGCCATCGGCAATCCCTTCGGCCTGGGCGGCACGGTCACCGCCGGCATCGTCTCGGCCCGCGGCCGCGATATCGGCGCCGGTCCCTACGACGACTTCATCCAGACCGACGCCGCCATCAACCGCGGCAACTCCGGCGGCCCGATGTTCAACCTCGACGGCAAGGTCATCGGCATCAACTCGGCGATCTACTCGCCGAACGGCGGCTCGATCGGCATCGGCTTCGCTATTCCCTCGAACCTGGCCCGCAACGTGATCGCGCAGCTGCGCGACAGCGGCTCGGTCGAGCGCGGCTGGTTGGGCGTGCAGATCCAGCAGGTGACGCCGGAGCTGGCCGAAGCCTTCGGCCTGGCCGAGAATGAGGGCGCGCTGGTCTCCGACGTCATCGGGGACTCGCCCGCCAAGGCCGCCGGCTTCCGCGCCGGTGACGTAATCACCTCCTTCGACGGCAAGAAGATCTCGACGATGCGCGACCTGCCGCGCCTCGTTGCCTCGGTCGAGCCGGGCAGCGAGGTCGAGGTCGGGGTCCTGCGCCACGGCCAGGAGGAGACGCTGGAGGTCGAGATCGCGCGCCTCGAGCCGCAGCAGACCGCGGCGATCGACCAGCCGGCCGAGAGCGAGTCGGGCAAGCTCGGCGCCACGCTGTCGGCGCTGACGCCCGAGCTGCGCGAGCGGATGAGCCTGGACAGGGAGGCCGAGGGCGTCGTCGTGACGGACCTTGCCCCGGACGGACGGGCCGCGCGCCAGGGCCTGGAGGTCGGCGACCTGATCGCCGAGGCCGACGGCAAGGCCGTCGACAGCCCCGCCGCCTTGGAGAGCGTGCTCGACGAGGCGCGCGAGGCCGACAAGGCGGCCGTCGCCCTGCTGGTCAAGCGCGGCGGCAATGCGCTCTACCTCGGGCTGCGCCTGGCCGACGCCTGAGATCCTTCGTCCCGTCGGCCGGGGCGTGAAGGGCCGGCCGCTTCAGAGCGGCCGGCCCTTTCTTTTGCGCCAGGGTCAGCTAGAACGCACAATCGAGAGCAAGGGGGGAAAGGTTCGCGATGCGCATCCTGATCGTCGAGGACGACGCCAAGACCGCAGACTACCTGGCCAAGGGCCTGGACGAGGCCGGCCACACGGTCGACTGCGCCGCCGACGGACGCGAGGGCCTGTTCCTGGCCTCCGGCAGCGATTACGACGCGGTCGTCCTCGACCGCATGCTGCCGAAGCTCGACGGGCTCGCGGTGCTGCAGGCGCTGCGTGCCGCCCAGATCCAGACGCCGGTGCTGATCCTGTCCGCCGTCGGCCACGTCGACGAGCGGGTCAAGGGCCTGAAGGCCGGCGGCGACGACTACGTGGTCAAGCCCTTCGCCTTTTCCGAGCTGCTCGCCCGCATCGAGGCGCTGTCGCGCCGCCGTACCGCCGTCGCCGCCCAGACGCGGCTGAACGTCGCCGACCTGGAGATGGACCTGCTGGCGCGTCGCGTGACGCGCTCGGGCAAGGCCATCGACCTGCAGCCGCGCGAGTTCAAGCTGCTGGAGTACCTGCTGCGCCACAGCGGCCAGACCGTGACCCGAACGATGCTGCTGGAGGGCGTCTGGGACTACCACTTCGATCCCCAGACCAACGTCATCGACGTCCATGTCAGCCGCCTGCGCCAGAAGATCGACCGGGACTTCGGCCTCCCGCTGATCCACACGGTGCGCGGCGTCGGCTATCGGCTGGCGGAGGAGGCGTGAGCGCAGCGCGCCGCTGGTGGCGCGGCGCGAGCTTCCGCTTCGCGGTCCTCTATGCCCTGTTGTTCGCGACCTCCATGGCCGCGCTCGGCGGCTTCGTCTACTGGTCGAGCGTCGACGTCATCGAGCGGCAGGTCGGCGACACCGTCCAGGCCGAGCTGCGCGGCCTCGCCGAGCAGTACGCCGAGCGCGGCCTTCCGCGCCTTCTCGAGGTCATCGAGCAGCGCAGCGCGCCCGGCGGCGACACCGACAACGTCTACCTGCTGGTCGCGCCGTCCGGCCAGCATCTGGCCGGCAACCTGCGCAGTTGGCCCGAGGCTGCGCAGCCCGACGGCGAGTGGCTGCGGCTGAGGCTGTTCCGCACGCTCGAGCATACCGAGCCGGTCACCGTCGGCGCGCGCGCCTTCGAGCTGCGCGGCGGCTTCCGCCTGCTGGTCGGGCGCGACATGGGCGCGCGCGAAAGCCTGCGCCGGACGATCCTGGAGGCGATCGGCTGGGGCCTGGGGGCGGCCCTGCTGCTGGGCGCCTTCGGCGGCTGGCTGCTCGGCCGCTACCTGCTGAGCCGGGTCGAGACGGTCAGCCGGATCAGTCGCCGGATCGTCGACGGCGACCTCAGCCAGCGGGTGCCGCTGAGCGGCACCGGCGACGCCTTCGACCGGCTCGCCGAGAACCTGAACCGCATGCTTGCGCGCATCGAGACGCTGATGACCGGCATGCGCGTCGTCACCGACAGCCTCGCCCATGACCTGCGCAGCCCGCTGACGCGCCTGCGCAGCCGCATCGAGATGGCCCTGCGCGAGCAGGAGGCGCTGCATCCCGACGGATCCGGCACCGGGCAGGAGGCAGCGGATCGCCAGGTGCTGGAGCAGGCCCTGGCCGAGGTCGAGACGATCCGCGGCACCTTCGATTCCCTGATCGCCATCGCCGAGGCCGAAGCCGGACTGACCCGGGTCGCCTTCGACAGGGTCGACCTGGCCGAGCTGGTCGCGGAGCTCGCCGAGCTCTACGAGCCGCTGGCCGAGGAATCCCACTGCCGCCTGAGAGTCGCGCTCGACGGGCCGGCGGCGGTCCCCGGCCACCGCCAGCTGCTCGCCCAGGCGTTGTCGAACCTGCTGGACAACGCCCTCAAGTACGGCTGCCAGGGCGGCGAGATCGCGATCGCGCTCGAGCGGACGGGGGGCGAGGCCCTGCTCAGCGTCTCGGACCGCGGCCCCGGCATCCCGGCCGCGGCGCGCGAGGAGGTGCTCAAGCGCTTCGTGCGCCTGGACGAGAGCCGCAGCCTGCCCGGCAGCGGCCTGGGCCTGTCCCTGGCCGCCGCGGTCGCCACCCTCCACGACAGCCGCCTGGAGCTGCAGGACAACGCTCCCGGCCTCAAGGTGGTCTGGCGCTTCGCCCTCGCCGCCGACGGCTGACCTCCCGGCGCCCTGGCGAGGCCCCTGGGGGCAGCACCCTTGCGGGCGGGACCTCGTCGCGGCATGGTAGCCCCCGCTAGGGGAATCGGTACGAACGGCGGAACGCCCATGAAGATCGCCATCCTGAAGGAGCGGCGCCCGGGAGAGGCCCGCGTGGCCGCAACGCCCGAGGTCGTGAAGAAGTACCTTGGGCTCGGCTTCGAGGTCGTCGTGGAGTCCGGCGCCGGCGCTGGCGCCAGCCTGCCCGACACGCTCTACGAGCAGGCCGGCGCCGCGCTCGCCGCGGACGCCGGCGCCGCGCTCGCCGGGGCCGGCATCGTGCTCAAGGTGCAGCGGCCGACCGCCGAGGAGGCCAAGGCCTTCGACCGGGGCGCGCTGCTGCTGTCCCTGATCGACCCCTACCGCGCGGGCTCCGAGCTCCAGGCCCTGGCCGAGGCCGGCATCACCGGCTTCGCCATGGAGTTCATTCCGCGAATCACCCGGGCGCAGTCGATGGACGTGCTGTCGAGCCAGGCGAACCTCGCCGGCTACAAGGCGGTGATCGACGCGGCGGCCGAGTACGGCCGGGCCTTCCCGCTGATGATGACGGCGGCCGGGCGGGTCAACCCGGCCCAGGTCCTGGTCATGGGCGCCGGCGTCGCCGGCCTGCAGGCGATCGCGACCGCCAAGCGGCTGGGCGCGGTCGTCCATGCCACCGACGTGCGCCCGGCGGCCAAGGAGCAGGTCGAATCCCTGGGCGGCAAGTTCGTCGCCGTCGAGGACGAGGAGTTCCGGCAGGCCGAGACCGCGGGCGGCTATGCCAAGGAAATGAGCGAGGCCTACCGGCAGAAGCAGTCCGAGCTGATCGCCCAGACCATCACGAAGATGGACGTGGTCATCACCACGGCCCTGATTCCCGGCCGACCGGCGCCGAAGCTGATCTCGGCCGAGATGGTCAAGTCGATGAAGCCGGGCTCGGTGATCGTCGACCTCGCCGTCGAGAACGGCGGCAACTGCGCGCTGTCGGAGCCCGACCGGATCGCGGTCAAGCACGGCGTCAAGATCATCGGCCACCGCAACCTGCCGGCGCGTCTGGCGACCGACACCTCCCAGCTTTATGCGACCAACCTGTTCAACCTGGTCTCGCTGCTCTGGGACAAGGCCGAGAAGCAGCTGGCGATCGACTGGGAGGACGAGATCGTCAAGGGCACCCTGGTGACCCGCGACGGCGACATCGTCCACCCGAGCCTGGAGCAGGTGAAGGCCGAGCTCGCCAAGGGCGGCGGCGACGCGCCGGCCGGGACCGCGGACAATTCCCAGGCGGGCAAGCCCCCGGCCGGCAAGTCCGGCACCGCGAAGAAGGCGCCGGCGAAGCGCGCCGCGCGCGCCGGCAAGGCTGAGGGCGCCGAGGGCAAGGCGGCCGGAAGCGAGCAGAAGGCCGAAGGCGCGGCCGCGGCGACCGAGGAGGCCGGCAAGAATGGCAAGTGATGTCGTGATCGAGCGGCTGCGGGAAGCGGCGGGCGACGCCGGCGAGCTGGCCCGCGAGCTGGGCGTGCTGGCGGACGAGGCGGCGCGCGGCGTCGGCAGCGCGGCGTCGGGCGCCGCCGCCGAGCAGGGCGCCTCGCCCCTGGTCGTCGGCCTGACGGTCTTCGTGCTGGCGGTCTTCGTCGGCTACCACGTCGTCTGGCGCGTGACGCCGGCGCTGCACTCGCCGCTGATGGGCGTCACCAACGCCATCTCCTC